>JAUVYC010000097.1 GCA_030603285.1 Spirochaetota bacterium | reverse complement strand
GCCGTTTTTTAACAGTTTCGTATTCCATGGCAGCTTTAATCCGTGCTTCATGCAGTTTCATTAATACCCTGCTCTTAAAGTTTACCTCCGCATCGCCGGACGTATCCACAGATACAAATAGGCTTTCTTTTAAATCATAGGCAACTTTTGTCTGGACCCCGTCACTCTGTGTAGAAGACATACATCCAAACGGCTTTACAGAAATAACCATATGGGCTTTTTTATGCTTTATATTGTAAATATGTTTCCCCACTTCCAGATGGCCTTCTCCTCCCATGAGTTTCGGTGAATAGTAATTTTTTGCATATTCTGCCAGTTTTTTCTGGCTGGTAAGTAGATCGGGTTTATTTCCAAAAAGAAAACGGTATAGCCTGTAGACTGTGTGAATATAGAGTTTAAGTATTGAGATTGTTAAGATAATTTTGCCTGCATTTGCCCTGGAACGAAAGGCCCGTTCCCTTGTAAAATGAATTTTCCCCCGTATAAGGTAATCGAGCCATGTTGTAATCGGTTCTACTACAGGTTCAGCCCCTTCTTCAACGAGCCAGCCAGGAAGCCTGTAATTTGCTTCTCCTTCCTGTATCTGAGAAAAGAATTCACCTGTAATCTTGACTTTTGGTTTTGTCCTGAAGTAATCGAGTTCTATGTGATCGAGATCCTTTTTTAACTGCCTTATGGTTTTTACCAGTGAGCTTCCCCCTTTTAGTGCCTGGTAGAGCTTATGCAGGGATTTTTCTTTCCACTTATCCATACTCGCGGAAATAATTTCGTAGGGTTTCGTTTTATAAAAAATGTTATTGATTAAGTCAGCAAGTATTAACGGCTTTAAAAGTCTGAAAAATTCGTTTCTCGACAGGTTAAATCCCTTTTCTTTTAAGTCATTCAGGAGCGCTTCGTCCTGCTGCAGTGCTATTATGGTTAAATTACCAAAACCTGCTTCCTTTAATGCCCTTCGGTATTCCGTTTCGTACATACCAAATCTGCAGGGTCCGTATGAACTCGCAGTTATAAACAAATAATTTTTATCAATATCTTTCTCTCCTCTGTTTCTTAGATTGAACAGGTATTTGATAATATTTCCTGCAGTATAATACACCGGATTGCATTGTCCTTTATTGCAGTAGATCTTTCCTATTTTTAAGGCTTCATTGTCAGGTTCCGGGAGACTTTCTACTACATAGCCCAGGTGTTTAAAAAATCCCTTAAATAATATTTCATGAGCCTTAGTTAAACCGCCAAAGAGGACTTTTTGCATTCCAGGGCCTCCTCTTTTAATCTTTTTAAAAAATAATCAATTGTTTCAACCCGGAGTTTAATTGAGCCTATTGGTTTGTTCTCATCGATTTCGTGGAATGTGAAATAGGGAGAACTGGCCTGGTTGAAAATATTATCAATCACGGAGTAAAGGGGAGCATCATGCCCACAGCGAAATGAAGAGAGGTCAATAGCAATCAGATTTGGATGCCGTGCTGTAAATTTTGCAGCCCAGATCTTTAAGGACGTATTTTCACTGAAACTTCTTGGCCATACATCCTGAATGTAAAGGGGGTGTAATTCTTTGCTGAAAAGCCCGTTGATTACATAACCCTCTCTGGGGAGGCTCTCAACTGTAAAGATGGGGTAACCGCATTTATTAAGCTGGTCAAGTATTCCATGGTTAATTCCCGGATCATTGTGATAGGGTCTGCCCAGGGATACTATCCCGATATCGCCCTTCTTTTCAATTTCGATAAGAACCTTTTCGGCCTTTGTTTGCAATTCATATAAATAGTTATTCCATATGTTCAGCGCGCATTGTATGGCCTTCTTATTTTCCTTTTTACTGATATTAAATACAGGTTTAAATTCAGCATACATTTGTCTTTCGAGGACATCAAGCTCTGCCATATCCAGGACAGGATTGAAATACACAATTTGCCTTTCAAAGAACTCATTTTTTTCAAGGGTAAACGCTGCTTTAACTACTTCCGGAGTTGCGGCTACAACCGGACATGCCCAGTGAAACTCCCTTGTGTAAATTTCGTCTCTCAGCATCCGGATGCAGGGGAAAAATATGTGTGTAACAGTTTTATTGTAGATTAGATCATAGATGTGTGAGATAGCAACTTTTGACGGAAAACAGGGGTCAATCGACCCTCTTCCCCCAGTTTTCCTGTAAAGCTCTTCAGAAGTGAAATCAGAAAAGATTACTTTCTTAACACCAAGAGATTCAAAATACGTCCCGAAAAAAGGCGCTGTAGAATATATATTTAAGGTTTTTGGAATACCGATAACCGCTTCCTTTATGGAAGCTCTCTTCTTTTTTTTGAATTTATGTAATATAACTGGCGGGGAATAGGACCGAAATGCTTCTTTGTTGGAAATCTGCACGAAGTTGAAGGCATTATTCCTCTTTTTTTCGATGTTGTGAATGATCTTTTTAAGCTCACTGCCGCTTTGGGCCTGTCCTTTTTCACAATTTGAAATAATATACTTTCTGGAGCTCTCTCCTGAATGTATAGTGATGAATGTCCGGGAGCAGTTATTTTTGCAGAACGTGCACCGTGTTTCTTCATCCCTTTTTGCAGTGTAGTGGATAGCAGACAGGCTATTAAAACCGATAAACTTAGTTTTCTCTATTCCTCTTTTTTCATGAGATATCAAAGGATCAGAAGCAGTATGGGTGATGCGTTTTGCTTCCAGTGCAGCTCCGATAGCGCCTGCAACCTCATTGAACGGATGAACATAAATTTGTGCTTCTTTTACCCGTGACCGGATAAAATCAACCTGTGTTTTCACAACTGCGAGATTATTGTGAGTACCTCCCTGGAGAATAAAAACCCTTCCGAGTCTTGAAAGGTTTGGTTCTTGCACTACATAGAGCCAGATGTTCAGCGGCAGCACCTTTGCGAGACCGGCCATGATTTCATGAGCCTTCCATCCCAGCTGCTGGAAATTCACAATATCTGATTCCATAAATACCGCACATCCAAAATTAAAGGAAGGGGCGTACTCTGCTTTAAACGCTGTCTCTGCGTATTCATCAATACTGTATCCAAATCTCTCTGCTGTTGACTGCAGGTAATAGCCGTTCCCTGCGGAACACTGTGTATTAAGACGAAAATCTTTCACGGTTCCTTCACTCAAGATAATAACCTTTATATCCTGCCCGCCCACATCGCAGATGACATCCGCATCCGGGAAATATTTCAGGGCTCCAAGAGTATGAGCGACAGTTTCAACTATTGCTGTATCACCGCCATATGCTTCATTCAGCAGATCTTTCGCGTATCCGGTAAAACCTATTCCCTGTACAATAACCTCACTCCAGGAAGCTCCAGCTTTATTCTTGAGCTCGATGAGGATATCCCGGGCATCTATTAACGGGTTTTCTTCAGAAAGTTTATATGCAGAGCAGATTACCTGTTCATTTGAATCGAGAAGAACCCCTTTTGTCGAAGTTGATCCTCCGTCTATACCGATAAAATCATCAATTTTTTTCCGTCCGCAGAACGTATATTGAGCGGTTGTCCTCCTGGAATAGGATTTATAAAATGTATCTTTTTCACTTTTATTCCTGAAAAATGGGGATTTTTTGGGCTTTAAATGGCTTTTCTTTTTCAGTTCGGCGCTACGGAGGAGCCCTGAAACATTATTCACTATATAAGTGCTTTCGTTTTCCATACATCCCAGGAGGGCGGCTCCATAGGCCCCATAGAAGAGGGCATTTTCAGGTATATAGATGGAGTTGTTAGGGCTGTCTTGATAAGGTGTATTCCTCTCTCTCCATAAGGCGAAGAGGCGTTCTTCCCATGCATCCTTCAGGGCAGGAAAAAATACATTTGGGCCGCCCAGTAGAAGCACCCCCGGCTCCGGGGTAAATCCCCTGGCTAATACCGCGAGATTCTGTTCAACAATTGCATGGAACAGGGAAAAAATAAGTGCTTCTTCAGGAATCCCCTGCTTCTGGAGACTGTTGATATCTGTTTCTGCAAATACACCGCATTTCCCGGCAACAGGATAGATTTTGTCCGGCGAATAGGTCATCCTGGAGACTCTGTCTTCTGAAAGATTGAGTTTCATGATAATTCTGTCAACAGTAGCGCCAGTGCCCCCGGCGCACCTGTCATTCATCGTTGAGAATTTTCCTTTTCCGTCTCTCCACGAAATAAACTTAGCATCCTGGCCGCCGAGTTCGAAGACTGTTTTTACATCAGGGTGGAAATGTTCTACTGCAAAACTCAGGGCATTGACTTCCTGAAAGTATTTTGCGCCAATGTCATGCGCAATCCTGCTGCCTCCGCTTCCAGTTGTAAAAAGCCTGAAAGAACATCCAAAGTCAGAAGTAATTCTTTCTAAGAATTCAGCTACCTTTTCCATCTGTTTCGTTTTATGCCTTTCGTATCTTTTCCATTGTATTTTGTTATTCTCATTGATGACCACAGCCTTTACTGTGGTGGAACCAATATCCAATCCTACAGAAACCATTTATTTCATCCATGTAGAGTCTGATTTAATGTGTTAGCCGGCATGGTGCTGATAGAAAAAAAATATAATATATGCTTATGAAAAAGTTAATCAATTAGATACTAAAAGAAACATTAAAAATGAAAAAAACAATTTAAAAAATAGTGTCTTTTAATTATATTTATAGGATAAATTTTGAGTTATTGCAATTGATAAACAATAGTAGAATTTTATTCAAAATTCATTAAAATATCGTTAAGCATATTTTATGAACCTCAATCAATTTTAATGGGGGAATAAATGAACAGAAGAGTTGTAGTAACAGGTTTAGGACCGGTTTCATCAATAGGGATAGGGAGAAAGGCTTTTTGGGAAAGTGCAGAACTGGGGAAAGGCTATTTTAAAAATATTGATTTTCAGGATGCAGAGATTGATCAGTATAAGAGCAGAGTGTGTTCACCGATCGAAAACCTAACCCTTTCGGATTATTTTGAAAACCCAAAAAAACTGAAAAGAGCGGCAAAAGCTACACAGTACACAGTGTTAGGGACTTATCTTGCATTGCAGGATGCGGGATTGAAATTAAATAGAGTAGTAAAAAAAGAAATAAATGGCCCGAATATGTTTTCGGTAGAGGGCATTGATCCCATGAGGTGCGGAGTCATCATTGGCCAGTCAGAAAGTAATCTGGATATCTTGCTGGTAGGTCATATTGCATTTTTAAAGAATAGGGGTCCTAAAAGGGTAAATCCTTTAACATTGCCTCAGTCAAACCCCAATGTTGGTGCTACTGCGACTGCAGAATGGTTTTTTTTGAGAGGTACCTGCTTAACTGTTACGACAGCATGCTCTTCTGCGACTCACGCCATAGGAATGGCTGCTTTAAACATACAGTCCGGAATAGAAGATGTAGTCGTAACAGGGGGTACGGAAGCGCCGTTAGATTCCTACTTTTTTTGCGGATTTGATATTATAAAAGCACTGAGCAGGAGAAACGATGAACCGGAAAAGGCTTCAAGGCCGTTTGACAGGGATAGAGACGGCTTTGTGGTTGGTGAGGGGGCAGGAATACTAATTTTAGAGGAACTGGGACATGCATTAAAAAGAGGAGCAAGGATCTATGGTGAAATCATCGGTTATGGATATTCTGCAGATGCATATAACATTGTTGCTCCGGATCCAAACGCGACTGCTGCAATAAAGGCCGTATGGAAGGCACTGAATATGGCCAGGATTTCTCCCAATGAAGTAGAGTATATAAATGCTCATGGAACATCAACCATCCTGAATGATCCGTATGAGTCCTTTATTATTAAGCAGGTATTTGGAGATTATGCGTATAAGATTCCAATCAGTGCGTCGAAATCCTATTTTGGCCACACCATCGGTGCAGCAGGTGGGCTTGAATCTATAGTGGCACTTCTGAGCATGGAAAAGGGGATAATCGCTCCCACAGGTAATCTGGAAAACCCGGATATTAATTATGTTGACACGGTTACTCCTGATCTTGATAAACGCTGTGATCTGGATTATGTACCGAAAGTCAGCAGGAAAAAGAATATAAATATTGCATTGAAAGAATCCTTTGGATTTGGCGGACAGAACGGTGTAGTAATATATAAAAAATATGGAGGTTAAGATATGCCGGAAGGGAAAAAGGAAATTAAGGTCGAGTTCCAGAAAGATATTATTGGTGGTGTTTATGCCAATACATTGTACATACAGCATACACCGGAGGAATTTGTTATGGATTTTTTAATGGTTGCGCCGCCGTCTGGTGCGGTAACCGCTCGGGTTATCACCAGTCCGGGGCATATGAAAAGAATAATCTCTGCACTGCAGGAAAATATGAAAAAATATGAAGCAAAATTCGGGGTGATTAAACCTGCGGTCGAGCCGGAACACTTTACACGAATTGGTTTTAAACCGTGAGGCTATCAATATTGAAAACCATGGAAATATTGGATAACATACCCTTTGATATTTGTCTTAAAGATGTGGTGAAGAGCTTAAAGATGAGCAGAAAAAATCAAGCTATTGAAAAAACCATACTTGATTTACTCGAAGGAGCCAAACGAATAGCAAACCCGAAAGCCTTATATAAAGTCTCATATATTGAGGGCAGAGAAGGGGATTCTGTGAAAATTGATGGAACAATATTTATGAGTAAAATTCTCAAAATCAATCTGGAAAATGCTGAACGGGTTTTTCCATTTATTGTAACTGCTGGACAGGAGTTGGAAGGTATAAATAAAACAAAAGACGATTTTATGAGAGTTTTCTGCCTTGATGCAATAAAAGAGATGATTCTTGAAACAGCGGTTCGCTGTCTTGAAGAATATTTAGCAAAAAAATTTATTCCTGGAAAAATAGCACGCATGAATCCCGGTTCTTTAAATGACTGGCCTGTATCTCAACAAAAAGCGTTATTTTCTGTATTTGGTAATGTTGAAGAATTGATCGGGGTCAGATTAACCGAGAGTTTTGTAATGGTTCCGATCAAATCCGTTTCCGGAATATTTTTTCCTACAGAGGTTGATTTTAAGAGCTGCATGCTGTGCCAACGGCATTCGTGCAGTAAAAGAAGGGCAGAATATAATCCTGAAATGGTGAAGAAGTATAGCTAAACAGGTCTTGGTACATTTCCGATTATTCGTATCCTGATATTTATTGCTGGTTTTCTGATTAAAAAGTATGAGTTTATTTTATTTTTTTATTTTAGAAGATTGGCTGGGAAATCTCTTTCCTGTGGTTCCCATCTTCCTGCTTCCAGCGGCTCCTGTTCCCTTTTTAAGTATATCTCCTTTAATCTTGTTAGATCAAGTTTAACAAGCTCATCCAGCATGGGGTCGAATTTCCCCTGCGTGATCTCTTTAACCATTGACGATAAGTTTCCCGGAACCGAAAGTGCGTGTGTTACATAAAGCCTCCTGACAAAAAGCGTAACGTTCTGAGGAGAGATCTCAGCAGGACATCTTGTAGCACAGGCTCCGCACATCACACAGGGAAAAGAAATCTCGCTGGCTTTTTTGAAATCTCCCTTAATTGCTGCCTGAATACTTTCCATCACGATAATATCCTGTGGGCAGGACTTTGTGCAGGTATTGCATGAAAGACACCGTAAAACCTCCGGGTAGTAAATATTAAGAGCTTCCATCAGGTTGCCGATATTCCGGATATCATAAATTGCTTTTCTAAGAGGGATAAAGGGGATCTGGGTTATCTCCATTCCAGGTTCTACCGATGCCTGACAGGCCAGCACATTATAAAGTCTATAATCTCCCCTGATTCGGTACATGGTAAGGCAGGCTCCGCAGACTCCACCCCTGCAACCGCAATTTCTTATGAATCTATACCCAGCATACTCCATAGCCTTCTGAATGGTCAGGGTAGAAGGCACTTCGTATTTTTTTCCAAAGATATAAAGTGAAACCGTATTGTTAGTAGATAGTTTTTCCTGCATACCTTTATCACATTTCTGTAATGCCCTGATGTCTGCACCTGTAAGCCTTACCTGTAAATACCGGAAATGGTTCTTTCATACCGGTAATCGGGTAAAATGCCTGGTGAGGCTATATCTTTTAACACTCCGGCCTCTGATAATTCCCTTTCATAATCCTTTACACACTGCAGTGTCAGCTTTCCCACTTTTTTCTCTGTCGCCCTGAGGGCAGCATATTTTCCAGCCCGGCGGCCGAAGACAAATATATCGAGAAGGGAATTTCCTCCCAGCCTGTTTCGCCCGTGAACTCCCCCGGATGCTTCACCTGCGACATAGAGGCCTTTAACACTACTCTCACCTCTTTCGTCGATCAGAATTCCACCGTTTTGGTAGTGGATGGTAGGGTAAACCAGGATCGGTTCTTTTGTAATATCTATCCCAAAGCCTTGAAATCTATGCTTCAGATGCGGGAATATCCTGTTTATTGTTCCCTGTCCGTTTATAATCTCCACCAGAGGTGTATCAAGCCACACTCCTTCCCTCCCCGTGGGAGAGTAAATGGCTTTCTTTTTCCAGGCAACTTCCCTGATGACTGCAGGCGCAGTGATATCTCGCTTTTCAAGTTCGTTAATAAACCTCTTTCCCTCAGAATTAACCAGATGAGCTCCCCAACCACGAAAGGCCTCAGTTACAAGAAGTCCCAGGATATGTTCCGGATAAAGAGTCCCTGTGGGGTGAAACTGAATGGCGTCCAGGAAGATAATCCTTGCTCCAATACGGTTGGCTATTACAAGGCCATCACCGGTGGCACCGTAGTGATTTGTAGTTGGAAAACCCTGGAAGTGCAGCCTTCCACTTCCACCTGTGGCAAGGATCACTGTTTTGGCCTTGATAAGGAATTTTTTATTAGTCTCCAGATCTAAAGTGAGTGCCCCTGAGCAACTTCCGGAATCGTCCAAAATCAGCTCTATGGCAGGTATAAACTCTATAACTTCTATCCCTCGGTTGTATGTCTCATCCCTGAGGATTCTCATCATATCCAATCCGGAATAATCCGCGCAGGAATGGACCCGCCGGCGGCACTGTCCCCCTGCAAAGGAACTTAAGATGTTCCGCTCATCAGAAGTACGGTCGAACATAACACCGAGGTCTAAAAGCCACTTCAGCACTTCCGGAGCATCCCTTACCAGTGATCTCACCAGCCCGGGGATGTTGGTGAATCCACCCCCTCCCATGGTGTCCAGATAGTGCAGTAAAGGAGAG
>JAUVYC010000086.1 GCA_030603285.1 Spirochaetota bacterium | reverse complement strand
GTGGGTGACGGGCTGGCCGGGGTGGCTGACGGGCAGGAGCTGTTGCCTGACGGGCAGGCCAGGGTGCCTGACCTAATGAGAAGCATGGCTCCAGTACGAAATCACCTGCGGCAAAATCAGCCCTATATTTTCATGGCCTTTGATTATCAGGCACTGATAAGACCGACTAACACGAAAATATATTTTTATAGCCTTTGATCACAGTTCACCGGCAAGTAGGGGCAATTCATGAATGGCCCCTGCATTATTACAATCGACCATACTTTACATTCTATAAGGTAAAATGGTGACAGTAACAGCTAACCAGCCGGTTGTGGAAATGCAATCCATAACCAAGCAATTTCTCGATGTAGTGGCTAACAGGAATATTAACTTCAATCTGTTCCCTAAAGAGATCTGCGCTCTGCTCGGCGAGAACGGAGCGGGAAAAACCACTCTGATGAATATTCTTTTTGGTTACTATACATGCGATAAGGGCGAGATTTTCATCAAAGGGAAAAAGGCTGAACTATCCTCTCCCAGGGATGCAATTTGCAGAGGGGTGGGAATGATTCACCAGCACTTTACCCTTGTTCCCTCTCAATCGGTGCTTGAAAATATCATTATTGGTACAGAAATGCGGAAAAGTGGTTTTCTTGATCTGAAGGCAGCGAAAGATAAACTGCTTCACCTGCAGGAGCGTTTTGGACTTCATATTGATCCCGAGGCCAGGATATGGACTCTGGCCATTGGCGAACAGCAGAGGGTAGAAATCCTGAAAGCCCTTTACAGGGATGTAGAAATCCTGATTATGGATGAGCCCACTGCAGTACTCGCTCCCTCTGAAATTTCAGATCTTTTCAGAACCCTAAAATCCCTGGTTCAAGAAGGAAAATCTATAGTCTTCATAACCCATAAGCTGAAAGAAGTCATAGCGATTGCAGACCGCATTGTAGTGTTAAGAAGAGGAGAGGTTGTTGCTGAAAGAAGGACAGGTGACACAAATCTCAGGGAACTGGCGAATCTTATGGTAGGCAGGGATGTTCTTGAGAGAATCTCCAGAAAGAAGATACCCCCGGGGGAACCTGTTCTTGAGATACATAACCTCGCGGTCAGCAATGATAAAGGGCTTGAAGCAGTCAAGGACATTAAGCTGGTGGTGCGAAAAAATGAGATTTTAGGCATTGCCGGAGTTTCAGGAAATGGGCAGAGAGAACTTGCCGAGACGCTCTTCGGCATCAGGGAACCACAGAAAGGAACAATCAAAATAAACGGAATTACCCTTCATTCCGGAAGCCCCGTATCGGCCATCAAGCTGGGAATGGCGAGAATTCCGGAGGACAGAATTGAAACCGGGCTAATGATGGACCTCTCCGTGGAGGAAAACCTGATTCTTGAAACCCACGTTTCTCCTGATTTTCATAAACGGGGCCTTTTGAACTTCAATAAAATCCATCAATTCAGCAATGAGCTTATAGAAGGATACGGCATCATGACCTCAGGAAGAGATGCAGTGACCAGGAGCCTATCCGGTGGAAACCTTCAAAAGGTTATACTCGCCAGGGAGCTTTCCGGAAAACCTACTCTTATAGTAGCCTCGCAGCCCACCCGTGGATTGGATGTAGGGGCCATGGAGTATATTCATCAGAGAATACTGCAGGAAAAAGAAAGAGGTGCAGCAATCATCCTGATCTCGGAAGATCTGGATGAGATATTCATTTTGAGTGACCGGATTGTTGTGATGTATGAAGGGCAAATAATGGGAGATGTTCAGTTGGAAGAGGCTTCCCGAGAACAGATCGGTTTGTGGATAAGCGGGGTGAAGAAATGATCGGATTTAAAATTGTTAAACGCAAACCCCTGCCGGGCTGGGCAAGGCTGGTTATCCCTGTTGCTGCCATCATTGTTACTCTTGTGCTCTCTGCTATTCCCATTCTAATTGCCGGCGGGAACCTGTGGAAGTCCTACTATTTCCTGTTCTACGGCGCCCTGGGAACAAGGTATAATCTTCTGGAAACCTTTGTTAAAGCAAGCCCTCTGATATTTACCGGTTTGGGAGTTGCTTTTGCATTCAGAGCCAAATTCTGGAATATTGGCGCTGAGGGGCAGCTTCTTGCCGGAGCCCTGACAGCTACCTGGGTCGGCATCAACGCTGCAGGCGCCCCTAAAATCCTGCTGCTGCCTGTATTTATTGCCTGCGGATTTATCGCCGGAGGAATCTGGGCAGCAATTCCGGCAACTCTAAAGACCAAACTTAAGGTGGATGATGTTGTATCCACCCTCCTTTTGAACTATGTCATGATTCACATAATGGGGGCTCTTCTTTTTGGCCCACTGCAGCAGCCTGGATCAAGCTGGCCGAGATCTTCGGAAATAGTGGAAGCCGCTAAATACCCTATGCTTCTGGTTCGCTCACGGTTCCATCTGGGAATCCCCCTTGCTTTTTTTGCAGTTGCCATCATCTGGTTCATCAATGATAAGGTTGTTTTTGGGTATCAGTCCAGGGCAGTAGGTGTAAATATCAAGGCAGCTCACTTCGGCGGCATTAATACCACCTCTGTCATTCTGAGGACAGCAATTATCTCAGGCGGACTGGCTGGAGTGGCTGGAGTAGGAGAGCTCTGCGCTATACAGTATCGCCTGATTATGGATATTTCTCCCGGATACGGCTATTCCGGAATTGTCATCGCTATGCTGGGCAATCTCCATCCCCTGGGTGTGCTTTTTTCTTCTTTTTTCTTCAGTGTGATCATTGTAGGCGCTCAGACCATGAGCCGGATGACAGGTGTGCCGTATTATATTGCCGAGGTGATCCAGGGGATGGCCTTGATGGTGATGCTTGTCTTTCTGCTTTTGACTGAGTATAAAATAATGGTGATTCGAAAATGATCGGTGAAATTCTTAATACAGCGTTTATTACAGGATTGATCGGCGCGGCCATGAGGATGGCAACACCGATAATATTTGCCACCCTGGGAGAGATTATTAATGAACGGGCCGGAATCCTTAACCTGGGAATAGAAGGAATCATGCTTATGGGAGCGATGACCGGATTCCTGGTGAGCATAACCACCGGTTTACTGTGGATAGGTGTGCTTGCCGCCGCACTGGTGGGAATGATTCTTTCTCTGCTTATGGCTTTTCTTACCGTATATCTGGGTTTGAGCCAGCATGTATCCGGCCTGGGAATAACCCTGTTCTCAACCGGTCTGGCTATGTTCATCTACCGGATTCATTTCGGTTCACCACTGGTTCCCCCTATTGTGGAGCCTTTTACACAGGTGACAATACCGCTTCTTTCAAAGATCCCGGTTATCGGCCCCAGTCTGTTTGACCAGTATGCCCTGACATATATTGCAGTGCTTTTAATTCCCATTATCTCAATTATTCTCTACAAGACACATATAGGTCTGAAAATCCGGACAGTGGGTGAGAATCCTCTTGCCGCTGATAACGTTGGGGTGAATGTCTATCTTACCCGCACCTTATGCCTGGTTACAGGGGGAGCCCTTATAGGCATCGGCGGTTCGTTTCTGACTCTGGACCATCAGAACATGTTCCTGATTGATGTGATTGGTGGGAGGGGATGGGTAAGCATCGCTATGGTTATTTTTGGAAATTGGGATCCTCTTAAAGGCGCACTGGGTGCCTTTATTTTCGGATTCCTGGATGGGCTCCAGCTCAGGCTTCAGGGCCTTGGCATTAAGGTTCCTTTCGACATCTTCCTGATGATTCCGTACCTCATGACAATTATTGCCCTTGTGGGTGTTTCCAGGAAGGCAGCTGTACCGGCGTGTCTGCTTAAACCCTATCGAAGAGAGGAGAAGGGGGTTTAGCAGGAGCTGCCTGAACATTCTATTCCTTCAGTGTGACATCTTTTCCGTCCTTAATCACGTACAGTGGAGCCTCATGACCGGTCAGGGCTTCCCACACATCTTTAGCATTCAGTACAACGAGATTTGCCTTATTTCCCTCTTCCAGCTTAAAATCCTTTATGGCCATTGCCTGAGCTGCTTTGGTGGTAATGAGATCATAGAGAATTTCCATCTCTTCAAAGGTGGACATCCAAAGCAGGTGTGCCGCCAAAAAGGCTACCTCCAGCATATTATTTCTGCCAAAGGGATAGTAAGCGTCGGCAATATCATCCTGGCCCAAAGCGATTCCAACACCCTCATCGTAGAGGTCCCGGACGCGGGCATGGAGGGGGCCTGTCTGAGGATCGCTGACCACACCGATCTGAGCTCTCTTCAACAGAGCTGCTATCTTTCTGAAATAGGGCTCAGGATAGAGCTGCATGGCTCTAGCATGATGGACCATGACTCTTCCGGTCCAACCTTCCTTAATGGTCTTGACAGCAAGCATCTCCAGTGTCCTTAAGCCCGGATCTCCGGCGTCATCAATGAGCATGGAGATATCCCTGTCATACTTTTTTGCCAGGTTAAACATTAAATCTATATGCTGCCTTGAATCCTCATCGGTATATTCGATCCATGGTATACCGCCAACCACATCAGCGCCCAGTTCCATAGCCTCCCTTACGTAATCTTCAGCACCTGGATCCCTGACAACACCGTCCTGCGGAAAAGCCACTACCTGGATTTCAACGGCGTTTTTAAACTCCTCTCTTGCCTTGATCAGAGCTTTTACACCTTCGAGTTTGGCCCTGGTATCGGTATCAGCAAAGGCGCGGATATGGGTATTGCCATATTTGATCGCCAGCCTGACTGCCCTGCGCACATTCTCAATGATCCAGCTTTCATCATACTGCTCTTTCACCCTGGAAGCCAGCTCAATGGCTGTCATGGCTTTTCCCATTGATTCACCCTGATAAGAAGTGAGAGCCTTTTGACTGACCATGGTCAGGGTGTAAACCTTGCAGAGATGTAAATGTCCATTGACAAAGGATTCGGTTACCAGCTTACCGGAGGCATCTATCTCCAGGTCTGCGGTATCTTTTAAGCCTTCCCTGATCTCAGAAATCCTTCCAGCTTTGATTCCAATATCAAGGAGCTTCTCTTTTGAAAATCGGGTCCTTGCATTTTTTATTAACAGATCAAAGCTCATTATGTCCTCCTTGAATAGGTTTAGATATTTTTATAATCGTTATCATACCTGTGTCCATAGGTAACAATTACCAGATAACCATTCTCATCAATGGGCAGCAAGGTCTGCCTGATATATAATATCGATACTTATTGAATAAGTAAAATTTATTACCCGTACAGAGAATCTACATCTTATTGTTACCACCAGGCTCCTTATTCTTCACCTGCTTTGGTTACGCCAGGTGAATTATTTGGGAGAGCGTTTGAACATTTCATCTTTATGGAACTGGCCGCATATAATTCTTACAAAGAATTAGATTTTAAAATCAACTTCTGGAGGACGAAATCAGGTCCTGAAGTTGACTTCGTCCTTGGAGAAGGTAAGGTGGCCATTGAAGTAAAAGGAGCCTCCCGGGTGGACAAGAGAGGCTTACGTCCTATCTCGGCCTTTATAGAGTAATACTCGCCCCGAAAGGCATTAGTTGTATGCAATGAAAAGGAAGAGAGAGTTCACAGACATATAAGAGTCATGCCATGGGGGAGATTTTTACCAGTGCGGGATTCAATACTCCGCATAGAAACCTAAGACCTCAGGAATAATGGAGTGATATTCCCTTTTGTACCACATATTTTTATTTAATATTTACCTTTTTAAAATTATATGAGTTTTCACCAAAACGCACTACTTGTGGGATATTTCAAGATTTGCATTAATTCTTCAGGTGACATACAATAGTCAATGATAAAATTGTCCACACAAGGCCCCTTTAGCTAAATTAAAGGCTCATTATATGTGAAGGATATAAGGCTATGTCTACAAATAGAATGATGTTCATTGGTGCTCTTGCAGGTTTCTGTCTGGCCATAGTTGCTCAAATTGTTTCGGATATGCATGGAATAGGGGATTGGGATGTATCATATTTACAAATTAGCAATCAGCCTTTGAATCCTGCCTATCCATACTCTACACCATATACCATAGCTGGACTAATAGGCGAACCACTGTTGATAGTATCAATCATTGCTTTTTCATTTGGTTTCTTCGGATCATGGTTAGAAAATAAACAGACAATTTCTATTGTAGTATTCATAGTGGGACTACTGTATGCAATGGAAAGAATCTATTGGTCTTATTCTGCTATAAACTTTGGTAATGCTATTAAGCAAGTAGAAGTATTATTCGATTATTCCCTATTGCAAAGGGCCGGGTACCTGAAAGGTATTGGCGCATTATTGGGTGGTATCATAGGTGGTTTTGGTTTCTCGACAGCCATAACCATATATTTCTTTTCCACGAATCAGCTGTTTGGTAAAATCGGAGGTTTTATTGTAATTGGTTCAATGTTGGTAGGAATGCCAGCAAAAATTCTTTTTATGGATAATATATCCGCATTATTAGTTTTTATTTTTATGGGGTCTATGACAATTAAGAATATTGGTATTGCATTAATGGGTGTCGGACTATTAATACAGTCTTTGAAACCGGGTTCAGACTGCCACTGCGGTTAAATTGGGCCTGCCGGCTTCGGGACTCCCTGGTGTTCGCCACTTCACCCAAATTGATAATTGGCCACGCTAGGACCCTTAGGGGGAATATGATGGAACTTATTATTTTAATGACCAAAGAATAAAATAAATAAAAATTATTTTCTCAGGAGGTTTTTGATGGTAAAAAACAGGTCAAATATTGGTTTTGATAAAGAACAGCATTCTATTGAAAAATCTATTATATTGCATTTGTTGCCTGGTTTATTAATACTGCTTTTCTATTCAATCACAGCACAACCTTTAAGAAGACCAGGATTGCCATCATTATTTGCAATACTTCTTGCTATATTATTTATTCTTATCCCTTTTGAGCTTGGGTATCTATTCTATCAAGGTAAAAGAGAAAATGACCGATTTTCACTGAAGGGAATTGTACTTTATTGTGAAAAAATACCGACTTGGCAGTATTTTGTATTTGTACCTGTTTTTTTAGGCTGGGGTATTTTTTGCTTTTTATTTATAGCGCCCCCATTGGATAATTATTTAATTAAAACCCTTTTCTCCTGGTTGCCTCATTGGTTCTTTTTAGATGATTTTGTAAAGAACATTTCTCAATATTCTAAATCTGCAATTATTGTGACATGGGTATTAGGATTATTGCTTAATGGAATTGGTGGGCCTATTGTAGAAGAACTATACTTTCGTGGGTATCTCATGCCCCGAATATCTCGACTGGAGGGATGGGCGCCTTTAATAAATGTTTTGTTATTCTCACTCTATCATTTCTTTACGCCGTGGCAAAATCCAGTAAGAATCCTTGCCCTTACGCCTTTAGTGTGTGTAGTTTGGTGGAAAAGGAATATATATTTGAGTATTTTGACTCATTGTATACTAAATACAGGTGGAATGCTTATTATGATACCATTAATTTTTAAGTGATGCTTATAATTCCATCACCTTTGCTTAACACGGGAACCTCTCGATAAAGTCCATTTCAAGGGATTTTCCCACAAAAGATTTTTTGTCTTTTCTGCATCACTCCCTCCTTTTATTAACTCACATCATTTCTTTCAATTCAGTTTTAGATTCCAATCTAAAACATTATTAGCGGTATGGAAAACCTCATTTTCCGTCAATCCTCACACCATGGGCGATATTATAACAGTTTTTTAGATCATGTACTACTCCCGAATTAATTTTTCAGACTATAGGAAATAATTTTCTCATTTCCCTGGTTTAGAATAGCAATTCTTCATCCCATTTTTTTTATTAACTATTTACCCTATTGCATGATTGCAGTATGTTTATTATGTAAGATGTATCCAGATATCCGAATAAGACATACTTATCATTCCTATCTTTTACGGCCAACCGTGTTTTATCCGCGATACACCAGCGGATACGACTATGTCAGCTATGTCTCACCCGTTGAGAAGGTGGCTTTCCAGAAAGTCCTGCCCCGTTACAGGCTTTCATCGAGTCAGACACGGGACTCAGGCCTCGGGCCGTTTTTCGAGAAAATACCGACTTTCTCTCGCGAAGAAGAAGCAGAAGAGGAAGCAACACCCGGGAAGCTTGCCGGAGAAAAATATCGTCCCCCTTACAAAAGAGACTTTAAAGAATACCTTACAGGTTGGCATATTGATGTGTTGGTATAGGTATACCTTACTTCTTCCACTACACAGGGATTTCCTCTCCTTTAAACCTGTATGAGCCATGTCTAGCCATGTTTGTAACGACATCCTATCAATATAGCGCTCAAAGAACACAAAGCAGTTGACACACGGGAGATTACATATTGAGCTACATTCCACCCTGCAAAAGGGTTACGCCGGTGTAGCAATAATCGGTATATCTTCTCATGTTTCCCGTTCAGATAAGCTCTTCTGTTTTACGTTCAAAATCGGAAGAGTAGAAGGGCGTGCTATCAGGAGTTTAAACGAGGGGCATTTCTGCTTCATATCTCGTGTTTATTAACCTTGACGTTCTCAACTATCTTCACACCTTCGAGTTCGAACACGATCGGTACACACTTCTCTTTGTGCCAAGGCTTCTAGGCTACTTAGAAACCGTAATAATGAGCATAACCAGGACCTCATCATCCGCCAAAGGAGGTTCTAATTATAAAGTACAATAGCGAGAGGAGAAATCAAATCATATTCTGGCGAGTATCTTCTCTGCAACCCAGCTCTTTGGTAGCACTATCTGTAACTTATTTATACAACAATTATAGTTGATTAAAAAGATTATTTATTTTATCATAAAATAAAGTTTTGATTGTAATTATGTTAATGATCTATAATGAATACAAATGATACAGAGGAATGCAGAATTGAGTATTCAAAAAATTGGATCAAAGCGTGCTTATACAAGTATCTGCTGGGAAAAGGAAGTTACGAAACAATTGAGTGTGATATATACAGGGGAAAAACCTACGGGATATCAAAAGCTATCTTTCAGATAATAATCGACAGCCTACCTTTTGATAGAGCATCGGATCGATTCAAAGACATTATCACAATCTTGAGAAAAGATTGTATTTGATTTACACGCCCCTGCCTTCTCAATGCCTGACAGATTTTTCCTAAACTGTAAGAGAATCACACAGCCCGGAGAGAGGAAAAACCCAAAATAGATTTTACTTTTTTTATTCAGTACAGCTTAGAAAGTTATTACAGGAATATTGTAAGTAAATCAAGAATATATTCCGGATTCACTCAGCAGGAATATTTTATTTAAAAGTTTTTCGCAAAACCCCACACCTTGTGCGACATTTCATTTTATTCTGCTTTCCGAACCTTTTCTTTTTTAGATAGTCAGCTCTTACAGGCTTGATACATGTCCTGCTAGCTGTAATAATTCAAAATAATATGAGATTTTTACGATTTTTGTTGACGTGGTTTTATTACATAGTAAGATGGGTTAAAAAAACAGCCTATATTTGAACGATGTTTGGATGGATGAGATTCTTTTTTCTTTGTTTTTCTTAAAAATCGTGGCTTGTGGGGCACTCCCGGCAATCTGATGTTATAATTTTTCCTATCAAGTTATATCTGTCCTTCATATTAAATAATCAATAAAAAAGCTATTTTTACTTTTTTAGATTATTTCCTATAAATTAGAATATTGTTATTTTATAGAATGAAGTCGAATTTTTTTCTTTCTAGAAGATAAAATATTATGCTTTATTACTCAATTGTGGTTTGAAGGAAATATTTGTGTGAGAAATTATTACAAGGATGGTTTTCGTTAAGGTGTCCAAGCACACGAGCCAGTTACATAATGCTATGGGAAATAGTGCTACATTGAGTAATTAGACATTAAGTTCTAATAAAGAGGCCGTTTTGAGAAAAGCTATAGTATTGCATCCACAAAAAAAAGAAAATAATAAAGGAGGCAAGTCATGAAAAAGATTACTCTTTTTACAATAACTCTTTTTTACATAATTTATG
>JAUVYC010000247.1 GCA_030603285.1 Spirochaetota bacterium | reverse complement strand
AAGGCTGTTTTCTTTTTATCACAGTTTAAGTGCAGGAACCTGTCAACACAATCGAGCAAATCAGCACGCACCATTGATATTTCATCAATAATTATTATATCGATCTGTTTATAAATGTTCTTTTCGCCTTTTTTTATTATTTTTTTGACCTTATCTAAAGTAATGTCCGGTTTAAACCGGAAGAAAGAATGTATTGTCTGTCCTTTTACATTAAGGGCAGCCACGCCAGTGGGAGCTAATACTACTGCTTTCTTTTTTGTATGATTCCTGAAATACTCAAGAAGCGTTGATTTCCCGGTACCTGCTTTTCCTGTAATAAACACGTTGCTTTTTGTGTTATTCATCAAATCTAATGCCTTTTTAAACTGCTCATTGATCTCTATTTTCATTTTATAAATCCATTAACGAACAAGCCGTGGATCAACTTCGTGAAACTAATTATACACCGTTCTAAATTAATTGAAATACTAATATTGAATACAATCGTGTTTTCTCGAAAAGTATAAAAATCTGAAAGTATTAAACAGGTTGAAATATTTGCGATTTTTATTACTATATAAAAGTTCCAAACTTATTTCCTTGCCCAGTTTTTCCTATGGTTGTACCTTTTTTGTTGGACGCAGTATTACTAATGTGGACAAGCTACATTCAAGATTATCAGGATAAAGTTACTAACTGATATTTTTGGTTAGCAAATAACATTTTAACCAGGCTGTATATATACTATTCTCTTTTTATGGTAAAAATACCATGAAAATCATAATTGTTGGTGCAGGCGGTATAGGGTTTCAAATCGCAAAGCAGCTTATCAATGAAAATAAAAATGTTGTTATCATTGAGAAGGACCCAAAAGTTGCAAAACATACATCAAATTATCTCGATTGTATGGTGGTGAATGAGGAAGGGAATAACATTGAGGTGTTAAAAAAAGCGGGTATCGATAAGGCCGACTTTTTCATCAGCGTTACCGACTCTGATGAAGTGAATATGATTTCATGCGGGCTGGTAGCCAGCGAGTTTAATGCACCCTTTAAAATCGCCCGGGTCAGAAATATAGATTATACCAACACTCAATTCCTCGAAAGCTCTTTCTTAGGAATTGACTATATGGTAAATCCGGAAATAGAAGCTTCAAAGGTAATAACAAGGTTTATCGAACATGGTGCAATAAGTGACATTCTATTCTTTGAGAAAACCAGATTTCAGATGAGAAATATAACCATAACTGATAATTCACCATTCAACAATAAAACTCTCAGAGAGATTAAAAGCAGTTCACCGATAGATTTCCTCATTGCATTTATACTGCGGGATAATAGCTACATCATACCTTCCGGGGATACAGTGGTTGAGGAAAATGACAACCTCTACATCGTTGCCACAGAGGAAAATCTTGAAAAATTATTTATGGAGATGGGAAAGTTTAAAATCAAGCTTAATAGAATTGTGATTGTTGGGGGCGGGAGAATCGGGAGCTACGTCGCAGATCACCTGCTCCAGAAGCAGATGAGCGACCTGAGCTTTATTAGAAGACTTACCCGTTCCTTCATTCATAAATGGAAGCGAAATATTATTATTATTGACAAAGATATCGAGCGCTGCAACCTTCTTTCAGAGTCTTTTCCCGATGCCCTGGTAATTAATGAAGATATCTCCGATGAAGGGATTTATGAAGAGAGTCAATTCTCTGATTATGATTTAATCGTTACCACCACAGATAATCAAGAGTTAAATATTGTAACCGCCGTGTACGCGAAAACTCTCGGTATCAAAAGATCCATAGCGGTAGTCAATAAAAATAATTACATAAACATTGCCGCCAATCTCGGTATCGATGTAACAGTCAGTCAGAAAAGCAGCATGGTAAACTCCATTCTAAAATTAATTCGAAAGGGCAATATTAAGAACATCTACAGTTTTTTGGATGGGATGGTAGAGGTAATAGAGCTCTCAGTTGAAAATTCGGAGATATCGGGAAACAAAATTAAAGAAATCAAACTCCCTCCCCAAACCCTGATCGTATCCGTAACACGGGAAAATCAAAACATCATACCCGGTGGTGACTCTACCATTAAGAATGGGGACTACATAATCGTTATTGCCAGAAAGGAATCAATTTCTAAAATAGAAAACATATTTACCGGAAAATAATGAATATTAAACAGGTCTCAAGGGTTGTTTCTATACTCCTCCTCATTATCGCTTTCTTTATGTTCATCCCATTTTTCATAGCTTTTTCACATGACGAAAAAGAGGTTATTCAGAGTTTTTTAATTCCGATCTGTTCAATTATTCTCTTATGCTTTTCGATCCTTTTTCTTACCAGGAAAAACATAAAAAATACTATTTCTACCCGGGATGGCTTCTTACTGGTTTCCACAAGCTGGATTATTTCCGCTTTTTTCAGCTGTCTTCCGTTTTACCTGTCAGGCTCTATTCCCCATTTCGCTGATGCTTTTTTTGAAACCATGTCAGGCTACACCACTACCGGAGCATCTATTCTAACGAACATAGAAATCCTTCCAAAATCCATTCTCTTCTGGCGGTCTCTGACTCACTGGCTGGGAGGCATGGGGATAGTTGTATTAACGGTGGCGATTTTCCCTCTCCTTGGTGTGGGTGGGCTGCAGCTAATCAAGGCTGAAGCTCCAGGTCCAACTGTTGACAAAATTACTCCGAAAATTACCGAAACAGCAAAAATACTCTGGTTTATGTACCTGACCTTAACCGCGGCTGAAACCCTGCTCTTATTGGCAGGAGGAATGAATCTCTATGATGCTTTCACCCACACTTTCGGTACACTTGCAACCGGGGGCTTTTCACCGAAAAACAGCAGTATCGGTCATTACAATTCAGCCTATATTGATGTAGTCATTACCGTATTTATGCTTATGGCAGGTACAAATTTTATCCTGTATTTCAAGCTGATAACTGGAAACCTGGGGTCTGTTTTTGGCAATACAGAGCTGAAAGTGTATTTGAGTATATTTCTTGTGGCTGCGATGATTATTACTTTTACTAATTACGGCAGAGCATACGATTCACTGGGGAAGAGTCTTCGTTTTGCCGGATTTCAAGCAGCTGCAGTCCTGACAACCACCGGCTATACGACCACTAACTATGCAAAATGGCCCATGCTCTCCCAGGTTGTTCTGTTTATCCTCATGTTCATTGGAGGGTGTTCCGGTTCAACAGGCGGTGGAATAAAAGTAATCAGAATTGTAACTCTCTTTAAACAGGGATGGAATGAGCTGAAATATCTCATCTACCCGCGGGGAATCTTTCAGATTAAATTAAGCGGCAGCACCGTGACAAAGGAAATTGTATATGCAATATCGGGATTTGTATTCCTTTATATTTTTTTACTGTTGTTCACCACTTTTGTAGTCGGCACAGGCGATAACGATATTCTCACCTCAATTGCGACTGCTCTTGTAACCCTGGGAAATATCGGCCCAGGTTTCGGAAAAATAAGCCCTGCCGGCAACTATGCCTTTTATCCTGATTACATAAAATGGTATTTGAATTTTATCATGATGGCAGGCAGACTGGAGATATATACAGTGCTTGTTCTCTTTACACCGAAATTCTGGAAAAAGTAAAAACCCCAAGTAAAAACCACCTGCAAAGCAAGTGGCTTTTTACTTCACATTATTCAAAGGAGGAAGTAAATATGATAGGAAAATTACCAGAAAATATTTTTGAAGCTATCCTTGAAACTATCCCTATAGAATTTTCAGTTATTGATCAAAATGATAAAGTATTGGCATGGAATAAGCACGAATCACGAATATTCAAACGACCTGAAGCTGTTGTTGCCAGGGATATCCGTGATTGTCATCCGAAAAAAAGTCTCGGTAAGGTTGAACAGATTTTAAAAGAGATGAAAGAAGGCAAACGAGACAAAGCTAGTTTTTGGATTGATCTTCCTATTGGTGAGAATAAAGAAAAACACAAGATTCTGATTCAATACTTTGCCTTAAGAGATTCAGATGGAAAATATCTTGGTTGCCTGGAAGTAACTCAGGATATTGCTGATATTCAGAAAATAAGAGGAGAAAAAAGACTTCTTGATTAAATGGGGTGAAAGTACTCAAACCCTATTCTGTATTAGCATTAAGCTCTGTTTTCGGGTAAAAAAATCCTATCGAAAAGCCGGCAAAATGAGAAAAAAAAATGGTCCGTGCCTGGATCAAG
>JAUVYC010000222.1 GCA_030603285.1 Spirochaetota bacterium | reverse complement strand
GATTTTCAAAATGTGCTTGACTTTGTGCTGCTGTCTGATACAATTTTTTTTGTATCATATTAAATTCTCCTAAGTGTTTTGTGTTTTGTTCTAATTCACTACATTTAAACACTTAGGAGTTTTTTTGTAAAGCTTTTTTTTTCTTATCGCTTAATTTGGGATAAATCTTGACTTGACAATATCTCAAATTGCGATATATATTAAATATGCATGTAATTACTCGAAAACGTCTGTTAGAGTTTAACAAAAAACATCCAGACTGTGCTACTTCAGTAGAGTCTTGGTATAGAATTGTGAAGCATACAAACTTTAATACATTTGCAGAGTTCCGACAGACATTTCCAAGTGTTGACAGGGTGGAAAAACTAACAGTTTTTAACATTGGAGGTAATAAAGCCCGCTTAATTTCAGCGATTCATTATAATACCCACCGTATTTACATTCGTCGAATACTTACACATGCTGAATACGATAGAGGAGATTGGAAGGAATAGGATTATGAGTACTAAACTTGATGAAGTATCCAGGATATGGCCATTAATTGACAACATCCTGACGCCACCTCATAACGAGGAACAATATGAGCAACTGGTTGCTTTCCTCGATGAAGTTACGGACATAGTGGGAGAGGATGAATCTCACTCTTTATCCTCTTTAATGGAAACTCTGGGAACTTTAATCGAAGCATATGAAATACAAAATATTTCGGAAATAAAAGGATCTCCTAATCATGTCCTTCAATTATTAATGGGGGAACATAATCTGAAGCAGTCAGATTTACCTGAAGTTGGAAGCCAGGGAGTAGTATCGGAGATATTGTCCGGTAAGCGAAAACTTAATATACGCCAGATGAAAGCTCTTAGTGAACGATTCGGAGTTTCCCCTGCTGTTTTCATGTGAACTATTTAGGATAAAATTGGCCACCTCGGGCACCTTAGGAGACATTGGGGTTTTCCTTATATTAGAAAAGGGGATAAAAAATGGGTAACACAAGTAACATATGATTTTTCTGTTTTAAGTGATTAGTGTTTAATACGCATAGCCTCACGAAGTTGATCCAATAATTTAGTACCTTAATCCTGATTTTCTTGCACAATAAGCACAAACTTTAGTTTGCAAGAAAATATCTTTATAATCTTGAATGCGGCTTGTCCGCATTAGGGTGCTATACTTCATATTTGAAGTTCACTCAGTAGTTAGATTAATATGATATTATGAAAAATTATATTTATTTTATATTTACGTTAATATTACTTTCTTGCTCCGCAAAACCAGAACCTGTGCAAAATAATGCAAGTCAATTAAATCTGCCTCCAAATGATTTGATTGAAAATAATATTCTTAATACAGATATTACTGTTGCATTAGAATTAATTGATATTAAAAAAATAGAAAGACAATCATGGGGATATTCTAGTTATGAGGTCGGAGCAAAAGTAATAAAAATATACATAGGTAATAGTATCAATGAGGACGATATAATTAGTTATTTCGGAAGTGGTGAATCAGCAATATTAAAAGAATATTTAAAAAATAGAATTGGAAAGAAGTATATTATAAGCTTTGCAAAAAAGGGCAATAACTTTTATATCCCGGATAATGGTTATGAATTTGCATATTCTGATGAATTAGATAGAAGAATTGAAACTATTATAGAGAAAATAAAAAAGAAAACCTAACAGGGCGCTCACCCTGACCGCAATTCCGCTGCGCTCCATTGCGGCAGGTGAGCTTGGTCGTTATGCCTATGAAGATAAGGGGGTAGATTTGTGAACCAAGTATTTCCAGAACCGATTAGGAATCTTCCGGAAGCTGATATCCCTCTGGATGGAATAACTGCATATCTGTCACAATCAGACACTCATCAGATATTGTTTATGGAATTTGAAAAAGATGCTCATTTGCCGGAACACGCTCATGCAGCCCAAATGGGAATAGTACTAGAAGGAAAGATTGAGTTGGTAATTGATGGTGAAAAGCAATGTTTTACCAAAGGAGATCGCTATTATATTCCTGAAGGAGTAAAGCATTCTGGCAAGATATACGCAGGATATACAGATATAACGTTTTTCAATGAGCCACATCGATACTCAAAGAAATAACATTTGGCATAACAACGGGTTGCACTTGACCGTCGCTTACGCGCCGGCAAGTAAAAGACCACCTGCAAAGCAGGTGGCTTTTCCCAAGCCAAAAGGTTTTAAAGGCATAGCCTTTGAATTAATCTTTTTTAAAATATTATATACTACCTCCAAAGGAGGTGGCTTCCTTTTGGCAGTGAACCCGGACGTTATGCGGAGCAATTAATCATGACTAGTACACAAGAATTTAGGATAGAAAGTGGATATATGCCCGGCTCAATCGGTAGGATTGCTGAACTTCATGGTACCTATTATCATGTCCATTGGGGGTTTGGGCTCTATTTTGAAGCAAAAGTTGCCACAGAGCTTTCGAAGTTTCTCCAGCGATATGATAAAAACAGCGATGGAATTTGGATTGCCACAGTGAATGGCCGAGTTGAAGGTTCAGTTATTATAGACAGTATTCATACTGGAAATGAAGGCGCTCATTTAAGATGGTTCATCATATCTGATACTTTGCGGGGAAAAGGAGTTGGAAGGAAGCTTATCAATAGAGCCATCGATTTTTGCAAGAGCAAGGGCTACAAAACGATATACCTCTGGACCTTCGAGGGACTTGATGCTGCAAGACACTTATATGAAGAGGTAGGCTTTAAGCTCATTAAGCAACAAAGTGGAGTTCAATGGGGTACTGAGGTAACCGTGCAATATTTTGAATTAAGAAATAAATGAAGGCGCATAACTAATCAGTGCAGTGGACAGCCAGGGCCGAGCCGTTACGAAAAGCCCAAGAGTCTTCAACATTATTTTATTGCAGCGGTTCCAGTTGCAGCCCCGGCTGCCACTGACTTCTACGTTAGCGATAAAAACATGTCGTTAGAATTATCATTTCAACCATTGACCCCAGACCAATGGGACGATTTTGTATCCCTGTTTGGTGAGCGGGGAGCATGTGGTGGGTGCTGGTGCATGCTTTGGCGTCTTACCAGGAAACAGTTTGAGTCACAAAAGGGAGACGGCAATAAACTTGCCATGAATGCCATTGTCGACTCAGGAGAAGTTCCCGGTATTTTGGCATACCATAGCACTAAAGCAATCGGCTGGTGCGCAATTGCCCCCAGAAGCAGCTTTCCCGCTTTATCTAGATCCCGCATACTTCAGCCCATAGATGATCGTCCGTGTTGGTCTGTCGCCTGTCTGTTTGTTGACAGGTCATATAGAAAAAAGGGCGTTTCAACCGAGCTCTTGCGGGCTGCAACTGAATATGCGAAATCGCAAGGCGCAGAATTGGTGGAAGGTTATCCTGTTGAACCTAAATCTGAGAAAGACATACCACCAGCTTTTGCGTGGACCGGAATACCCAAAGTATTCATTCATGCTGGGTTTAAAGAGGTAGTTCGACGCTCACCCACACGTCCGATTATGAGGCTAGAGTTGACTTAACTGCTAACAAGTCAATGAACCTGACGTGTTCATACCTAGGTTATCTCCAGCATTATGCCCTTGTATAAAAAGAGAGAAATAAATGAATAAATTTATTGGTAAATGGAAGATAACGGAGATGGAGCAGTGGGATCTTGATTACATCGATCTCCTAGAACCAGGATATTTTCTATTTGACGACGTAGGAATGGGTGATTATGTTTTTGGCACGGTAAGCGGGTTCATTAATTGTCGCTTTAGTGATGACAAAGGTATCCCAGGAGTTGAGTTCTCATGGGAGGAGATATCATAGATGGACTCAGCATGTGGTAGAGATTGGTTTGAGCTGAAAGAAAAGAATCAGATTTATGGAAGACTTTTTATCCATAATAGCGACGACTCCTGGATAAAAGCAGAGAAGAAGTAATTCAGTGCATAACATCTGGGTGGATTTGACGCTGGGGTGTTTTGATTCTTTTATAGTTCTGTGGTGAGCTGTTATGTTACGGTTCTAAAGAAGTACATCGATGTCACCCGCGCAACTCACCCAGGCCGTTCTGCCCTTAGAGGATTAATCGAATGAAAATTTACAAGGAAGATGTAGAAGAGAGTCGGGCTCGTGTGGAAGCATGGTGGAACCATGAGGTTATCGACAGGGCTGTTGTGCAAGTGACGGCACCGCTCGGTTCTGATAGCGACGACCGAGAGCAAGATGTTGACGATCTTGAACGATATTTCACAGACCCCGATGTTGTCATTCCCCGCATGGAAAGACAACTTGCCCGAATGTACTTTGGCGGCGAAGCATTGCCCGTTGTTGTTCCGATTCAGACGGTCGCTATCCTCGGCAGTTTCCTGGGATGTCCCGTGAAATTCATGGACAGGAACACAGTGTGGTCTGGTCATATCATAGAGGACCCCAATAACCTGCCTGATCTCAGCTTTAACCCGGAAAACAGGTGGTGGAAAGTTGCGAAGCATCTTATGAAATGTTTTGTTGAGTGTGCCGTGGGCTACCATGTGGCTATCCCGGACCTCAACGGTCCGACTGAAACACTGGCCAGGCTCAGGGGCACAGAAGGGCTGGCACTTGATTTCAGTGATAACTCAGATTACATCAAGCCGGCCATTGATCGTATCACTCAGGCATGGTTTCGATACTGGCAGGAATGTACGAAAATAACACAAAAGACAGAGGGGTATTTCTACTGGATGGGGATATGGTCAGATCGTCCTTCTGTCGATCTGCAATCGGATTTTTCCTGTATGATTTCACGGGAAATGTTTAACGAGCACTTCTTGCCTTCTATCGAAGACCAAACACATATGGTAGAGCGCACGATCTACCATCTTGATGGG
>JAUVYC010000266.1 GCA_030603285.1 Spirochaetota bacterium | reverse complement strand
GCACAAAGTATAGAACCTGGGGGAATGAGTATTTCCCAATCGATCATTTTAAAATTTTCATCCTTTCCATTAATACCCACTTTAAATTATCCTGAACTTTTTCCCTGATCCGGCTATAGGGGTATAGACGTGACTCATTTTTAACAGGGTCTTAGAGAAATATGAGTTTGTATTATGGATTTTGACAGTATTAAAGAAGCAGTGATAGAGATAAAAGGCATACTTCTGGGGGCAAGGATAGATAAAGTCTATCAGCTGGACAGATACACGTTTTTATTTATTCTATTCAACGTCGGAAAATCCCATTGTCTGATTCTGTCGGTCCTTAAAAGATCAAAGCGGTTTCATCTCCTTTTTGACAGGATTTATAAAGAATATCTCTACTCTTCTCATGCAGTTGATATATTTAAGAAACAAATCGGAAAAGGGAAGATTACAGACATTTTTATCTATGAAAACAGGATAGAGCTCAGTATATCGCAGAAACAGAACTTTCGATTGGTTGTTGATTTTAGTACTGTTAATATCAACCTGTTTGATGAAGAGAAAATACTATTGTTTGCTTTGCACAGGAGGAATATTCAAGGCCCTGTGGAAAGGGAAAATAATGTTATTACAATATCAAAATCTGAGGATAAAATCTCTTCGCAGTCTGGATTAAATAAAGCACTTTCCCTGGATTTTTTTAATGAAAGGGAAAGGATTTTACAAAAAAATATACTTCAGATTCTAAGGGCTGAAGAAAAAAAGGTGCTGAGGTTAAATCAGAAGCTTCTCTTTGAAAAAGAAGAAATAATTGATAAAGATAAGTACAGGAAAATTGGAGAATTGATTAAGTATAACTTATCTCAATTGCCCAGAGGAGCCAGTTCTGCAGCACTCGTTGATTTTAATGGGGAAAAGGTCACTATAGAGCTTAATCCGGGCCTTAATCCCGGAGAAAACATGAATGCCTATTTTAAAAAATATAAAAAGCTGAAAAAGGGTGGAGAGATTATTGATGAAAAGATACGGTTACAAAAGAAAAAATTAGATCTTGTCCTGAATCTTAAAAGAGAGATTCAACATGGAAATATTGTTTTAGATTTAAACCACTGTCCGGCACTAATATTTAAAGATTTTGATATTTCAATTCTTGGAAAAAGGTTTCTCCTGAGGTTAGAACGGTTTCATGAAGCGGCAACAGGTAAAACCATAAAGCCGGATCAGGGAAAATCCACTTTCTTACAGTTTATCTCCAGAACAGGGAAGAGGATACTTGTTGGAAGGACTGCAGAGGGAAACGAAGAACTATCATTAAAGATAGCAAGGGGGAATGATCTATGGTTTCATGCAGAGTCTGCGGCCGGGAGCCATGTTATTTTATGTTATGAAAAAAACGGGATATTTCAGGAACAAGATATAATGGACGCTGCTGTTCTTGCACTTTATTTCAGTAAATTGAGAAAAGAGAAAAAAGGTAGTGTACAGTATACCATGAAAAAATATTTACGGAAACCGAAAAATGCAAAGCCGGGGATGGTAATTTATTATAATGAAAAAACAAAATGGGTAACACTGGCTCCGGATATACTGAGCAGTCTTCTTAAACCGAAAGGCTCAGTTTTATAAAACATTAACGCAAAGGCTATGCCTTTTAAAGCCTTTTGGCTTATAAACCACCACCTGCGCGGCAGGCGGCTTTTTACTTGATTATATTTAAATTTTTTATACCTTATAATGTTATCATCATTTGTGTGATCTGTAAATCTATTGAAATATCAGAGACTCTCTAACTGAAGGATATTTTTTTTAATAAAATAAATTCTTAAGAGAATACAATGAAAAAGGTTGTGCTTGCTTTTTCAGGCGGACTTGATACCTCGCTCTGCGCTGTTTATTTAAAAGAAGAATTAGGTTATGATGTTATCTCCGTCACTGTTGATACAGGCGGATTTTCTAATCAGGAACTTGAAAAAATTGACCACAGGGCAAAAGAATTAGGTGTTCTAAAACACTATACCATCGATGGAAGAGCGTTCGTTTATGATAAATTTATCTCCTATATCATGAAGGGAAACTCACTTCGTGGAAACACATACCCTCTTTCAGTGGGGGCTGAAAGGGTCGCGCAGGCAATAGAGGTTGCCAGGGTGGCAGTAAAGGAGAATGCAGAGGCGCTTGCCCATGGGTCCACCGGCGCTGGTAATGACCAGGTAAGGTTTGATGTCGCACTCAGTGTTCTCCTTCCGGACAGAGAAATAATAACAGCAATAAGAAAACTTGGATGGAGCAGAAATGATGAGGCTGAATGGCTTGAAAAAAGGGGGTTTCCTGTAGAACCGGAGGTAAAGGATTATTCGATAAATGAAGGTTTATGGGGAACAACGATCGGGGGAAAGGAAACGCATGATTCATGGGAGTTTCCCCCCGAGTCGGTGTTTAAGAATACGGAAAGTATCGAAAGAGCCCCTGCTCAGCCGGCCCGGATCGTTGTGGGTTTTGAAAAAGGGCTGCCTGCCTCACTGGACGAACAGAAGATGGAAGGGATCGAAATAATAAGCAGGCTAAATAAGCAAGCAGGACTCCATGGAATCGGCAGGGGAGTGCATCTGGGGGATACGATTCTCGGGATAAAAGGGAGGATAGTATTTGAAGCTCCTGCGCCGGTTATTTTAATTGCGGCGCATAGAGAGCTTGAAAAGCTTGTTCTCTCGAAAAAACAGAGGTTCTGGAAAGATCATCTCGGGCAGGTTTACGGCGATATGCTTCATGAAGGCCTTTATTTTGACCCGGTTATGAGAGACATAGAGGCGATGATCGACTCTTCTCAAACCTGTGTCACAGGTTCTGCAAGAATAAAGATGAATAAAGGAAATTTTTTAGTCGAAGGTATAAAGAGCAAATATTCATTAATGAAATCGGATATTGCAACATACGGTGAAACCCAGAAGCTCTGGGATTACAGGGATGCAGAGGGTTTTAGTAAGATATATGGAGTACCTTCGAAACTATACAGTATAGTAAACAGGCATAAATGGCTGTAGAGGAGTCGGGGTCTAGAATCGGGGTCTACTACTATGTCAGGTACTGAATTGGTAAGAATAGATAAACTGGCATCTGTTACTGTAAATAACCATCTTGACGTTAGAGTAACTATGACAGATAAAATCCTTGCACAACAGGGAAACGTTTGTGTTGTGAAGGCACTTGAGGAAAAAAAGGTTTATGACAGGCTTGAGCTTGTAAACGGCAGGATGGCAAAAATATCTAAAGGGGATATTATTGCAGGGGCTCTCGGTGAAAGACGCGCCCTTGATGGATTTGCCGGTATTGTTCCGGAGAAGATCCGTAAAGGGGATGTTTTAAACATTTTGAACCTGGGAGGAGTCATTGGAAAAGCTGTTTCATTTAATCGGGAATACGGGCGACCTTTAAAAGTTGAAGTCCTGGGAATGGCGGTAAATAAGGGAAAAGCCCTGAATATCAGGGATAGAGCGAAAAAAACATCACGGCATCTGAGCATCACAGCACCCCTTGTTGTTATGTCCGGTACATCAATGAACAACGGAAAAACAGAGGCATTATCCAGGATAATTCAGGTGCTCACCTGGAATGGGAAAAGAGTATGTGGTGCCAAGGCAACAGGTATTGCAGCGCTAAAAGATATATTGAGCATGGAAGATCACGGGGCAATTAAAGCGCTTTCATTTCTTGATTTCGGATACCCGTAAAAAGTAGGATAATCTGATTAACAACATATAGCAAAAGGAAATCACAATGAGCTTCCTCAATACAATCCTCAAGTAATAATACTTGAGCTCGTAGATGGTATGATGGGTGAATACCGAGTG
>JAUVYC010000020.1 GCA_030603285.1 Spirochaetota bacterium | reverse complement strand
CGTGAATCGAGAACCATAAATATTACGTGCATCAATTTAGAGCAAAAAAGCTCTGAAAAATCTAGCGAAGTAACTTTATAAGTACAAAAAGACTCTGAAAAAACTCTTTATATTAGATTTTGTGATCGGAAAAGATATTATTTTACCTCAGCATTATGAGACTGAGAAAATGGATGTATTGAACCTCTTTGCCAGGTATGTGCTGAGTAAAAGACCACCTGCAAAGCAGGTGGTGGTTCCCAAGCCAAAAGTTTTTAAAGGCATAGCCTTTGAATTAATCTTTTTTGAAATATTATATACCACCTCCCAAGGAGGTGGCTTACTTTTGGCAGTTAACTCTGCTATAAAATCTTCAGCAACCTGGATTATCCTTTCGATCATTTTCCATATTTACTCTCATATCTTTCTTTAAACGTTATTAATAACGTCATGTTCAGCAAAATCTTGAAGGTGTTTTTTGAAGATAGTCTGCACAAACTTATAGTTTGCAGGATTTTGAAGCCTCTTGGACTGTATTTGGAAGTATATTCTTCTTATTTTCTTTTGGCTGCTGGTAGATTTGGTCCCACAATAAATAAAACAGTGGGATTTTACAATTTGTTTCATAAAAGAAAGTGAAATATACAGAGAGTTGCCAGACCCTGGCATTCAAATCCAATTTAAATCCATACTTCTCACAAAGTTTCTTTACCTCCACCTCGGGTTTTTTCATGTCGATGATTCCCTTTGTCTCCGGATGTCCGAGGATGATGTTTTCGAGGACGGTGTGGGCGGGTATCAACCTACGGTGTTGATGGACCATCCCTATCCCCTGGTCCGTAATGTTTAGGTATAGGAATTAAGAATCAACCCCAGAGCAGTGACAGTTCGGTTTCTGTATCGAAAAACTGGGATTTTTCCATGTCAAACTTCAGCTTTATACTGTCCTCCATCTTCAGCCTCATAATTGGATCCACAAGAAAATGAACATCCGTATTTCCTACCTTGCATACTATAAGATCGTCTCTGCCCATTGGCTCAACAAGAAAAACCCTGGTATCAAATCCTTCTTTGGAATCTATGTGGATATTCTGCGGTCTTATCCCCATTCTCACTCTACCCTTTACAGTTTTTTTAGGTTTTCTTGAATCAGGAATTGCAAGCTTCAGACCATCTCCAGGATTAGCAAAGAGCTTACCCCCCTCGCTTTGGATTTCTACATCAAAGAGGTTCATGGGAGGATTCCCTATGAACTCAGCTATAAACAGGGTATTAGGCCGGTCATGAAGATTTTCAGGATCAGTGTATGCCTGCAGGATACCATCCTTGATGACCGCTATCCTATCCGCCATAGTAAGAGCCTCGATCTGATCGTGGGTAACATAGATGCTGGTAATTCCAAGATCCTTCTGCAACTTTTTTATCTCACCCCTCATGGAGATTCGAAGCCGCGCATCAAGATTTGAGAGGGGTTCATCAAAGAGGAGGAGCTTTGGCTTTTTAATCAGTGCTCTACCGAGAGCAACCCTCTGCTGCTGTCCCCCTGAAAGCTGACCGGGCTTTCTTTTTAACAACCCTCCGATTCCCATCATATCAGCTATGCGCTGAGCTTCTATCTTCATTTCATCTTTGGGTCTTTTCTTGAGAAGAAGAGGATAGGAGAGGTTCTGGAAAACAGACATGTGAGGATAGAGAGCATAGCTCTGGAATACCATGCCGATATCCCTGTCTTTTGGTGGAAAGTTATTCACCTGCTGTCCATCAAAGAAAATATCACCTTCTGAGGGCTTATAGATTCCTGCCACCATGAGCAGGGTCGTTGTCTTTCCGCAGCCTGAAGGTCCTAAAAAGGCGACAAATTCACCATCTTTTATATCCAGATTTATTCTCTCCACAGCAGTTACGGGTCCAAACTTCTTTGTTAAATTCATCAGATTAACTTTCATCTCTTCCCTCCATTTTATATTTATGCTGCGCCTTTTACACCACCGGCAAAGATGCTGAGCAGATACTTCTGGGTAAATATATAAAAGATAAGAACAGGCAAAAGCTGGAAAAGCCCGACAGATGCAAGCATGCTGTAGTTCGTAGGAGCTGTCTCGGAAAGAAGATTGTTAAGATAGGTAGCAACAGTTGCCCTGCTGGCGTTTACCATGTAAGTGTAAGGAATAATGAATGAACCCCAACCTTGAATAAACGAAAAGATGGAAAGGGCGGCGATCCCCGGCTTTATCTGTGGAAGCATTACATCCCACCAGGTCCTGAACCTCGAGCACCCATCGATAAGAGCAGCCCTCTCCATATCCCAGGATACCTCATCGAAGAATCCCTTCATAAGCCATATACCAAGGGGAAGCTGAATGGCTATGCTTACCAGGATAACCCCTCCCAGGGTGTTGTATCCGAAACCCCCTATGATCGGAATATTCCTTCCCAGAACTGGGATCAGGGCGATCCATCTTAAGACAAAGTAGATTGCAATAAGCAGAGTTACTGTTGGGAAGGCATGAAGGATCAGGGTCAGAGAAAGAAAGGCCTTTCTTCCAGGAAATTTTATCCTGGAGAGTGCATATCCTGCCATCATGGAAACAATAACAACACCAATAGTCAAGCCAAGGGCAAGTATAAGTGTGTTAAAGGTTACTATCCATATCTCTGGCTCAAACAGAAAGCTCCAGTTAGAAAGTGTAAACCCGCCAAACTTTCCATCTTTGTCTACGGGAAGTAAACCATAGGTTCTTGTAGAAAATGTAGAAATAAGAATCCATACGTATCCAATGATTATTGGCAGAGTAAATAGGATAAGAAGTAGATACGGTATGATCCTGGAAATTACTATTTTAAGCTTCATTTTTTCTCCTTTTTTGCCTTCTTGACGAAGACGACACCTTCGGAAGGCTGCCGTCTTCGTCAAAGAGTCTCGATCTTTGGTTCCTGGACAAGTTCCTCAAACTTAAAATAGCGCATATAGACGACTGCAAGAATAATACCGATCAAAACCAGAATTGCCGCAAGAGCTGTGCCGAAACCCCATTGCAAGTTACCGGAGTAGGTGCTAAAAGCCTTTTGGTAAGCCCAGAGTGCCCACACCTCTGTGTTATACGCCCCGTCAGTGAGAACCAGTATCTGCTCAAAGGAAGTCATCAAGGATAAGGTCTGATATGTTGTGACAAAGAGGAGGGGCCACCTGAGATGAGGAATTATTACATACCGTACTCTCTGCCAGTAGGAGGAACCATCAACTAAAGATGCCATCATGAGATCCTTTGGAATAGATTCAATAGCAGAGGCAAAGAGGATCATTCCAAAAGAGGCTCCTATGAACCCGTTAACAAGAACAATAAAGAGAAAAGGCGCTGCAGGAAGCCAGTTTTGGGTTTGAAGACCAAGGGGTTTGATCAATATCTGATTCAAGATCCCATAAGGCGCATCAGCTGCGATGAACCGCCACATCATTACATAAATAACAACGGGTGTAATCCTGGGCAGAAGCCACAACGCCCTGAAGAGGAAACCAGCCCGTCGTGGGATATGTGTAGTAAGAAGGGCAATAACCAAACTCATTCCCAGATTGAAGAAAACAAGTGTAAAAGCCACATACTTAATGGTAAGCCATAGATGTTTAAGAGTATCCGGATGTGCGGCTATTCTCTGGTAACTCTTCACTCCGATCCACTTCCAGTTCTGGAAACCCGTAGCAGTGCTCATATTGGTTCCGGAAATAAAAAATGTTATGATAATAGGGAGAAAGAAAAAAGCTACAATGAGAACAATAGCGGGAAGGAGAAACCAGAACCAATCGATTTTTCCCTGGACTCGGAATCGTATTCTTTTGATTGGATCCAACCCTTCTTTTTCTTCTTGATAAATGGATATATTATCTTCGTTCAATTTCTCACCCCTTTGAATAGAAATACCGGGCCTTACCTTATAAGACCCGGCATTCTAAGCTTCCAGTTCACTTTACAATAAAATCATCACCTAACTCTGACTTAAGCAGCTTGATTGCCCTGGCAGCAGAATCTTTAGGTGATCTGTCTCCAAGCTCCGAAGCACGCATTCCCTCCCAGACCGCATCTTCCCATGTACTGAACATGGTATGATTGGGCAGAAAATAATTGTAGTCCAACATGTAAATAACATCTGAGAGAAACCTGTCCTCTTTGTAAGGCGCGTAATCTGCCTGAGACTTGAGGATTCCGATGTGAGTGCTCTCCACTGCATGTTTGGTGTTGAGCTCTTTTGTTGTAGCCCTGGCAAGGAGCCTGACCACCAGATCCTTATCCCCCCTTCCGGAGGCCTTCTCTGTTGTCACCATATAGACCGTTGGATGTGATAGTGTTCCGCCACTCTTTCCCCTTACACCTGGAGGCTGGAGTGCATAGCCTACATTCTTGAAGAGATAGTCCTGTCCTCCCTCATCCTTGACGTAGAGTTTGGCCCATTCTCCCCACTGCCAGGAACCGCCGTTCCAGAAGAGAGCCTTGCCGTGACTTACAGTATCATGCCAGATCCTCCAGTCGGTTCCGATAAAGTTTTCAGGAGTGATGCCTTCATCCACAATTCTTCTCTGAAAGGCATACCATTTTTCAAGGGCGTCCTTTACAATTACAAGCTTATCCTGATCGGGATCATAAAATATTCCGCCATAGGCGAAGTAGTACTGGTAGAAATCATTACCCCTTTTTGGTCTGTGCCAGTAGCCGTGTGCCGGCTTTACAACACCCCTGGCGATGGCCTCTTTTGCTGTAGCAATCATATCATCCAGGGTGTACTCTCCCTTCCTAATCTTTTCAGGAAGTGCTTTAATCTCTGCATCGCTCCAGCCAAGCTCCTTGAGCTTTGGTTTGTTGAAGTAGAAGGGCCTGGCCTCGATATCCTGTGGAATTGCCCAGATCTTACCGCGAAGCTGGCAGGAGTCCCACAAACCCTCGATTACATCGTCAAACTCAGGATACATCCCCTTTATCTCTGATACCGAATCAGCCAGGGGCATAATATATCCGGCTGTTGAGTAAACAGCGATATGCTCATGTCCTCCGAGAACGATATCCGGAGCAATACCGGCATCAGCAGCCATAACGAAACTCCTTACATAATCGCCCCAGTCCGGATCATCAAACATCTTTTCAATAACAACAGTTCTGTTATCTCCCTCACTCTTGAGCTCTGCATTGAGAACCTTTGCAGCTTCATCGAAGCAATCCGCCTTCCAGTGCTCAGTTGCTGTTCCCTTTGCCCTTACAACGATCTTTACCTCTCTTGGGCCTTCTACTTCTACCTTTTTAATCCTTGGTACCAGAAAGTAAACACCAACAGCTATTACGACAATACCAACGATTACAATTAAAATCCATTTTCTCATTTATTTACTCCTTTCATTTAGTTTAAATTGATATTTTATTTATTATCTTGTATTTGTCAATGGTAAATTTTTATATCCCATTTCTCTGAAAATGTCAAGAGAATGTTAAAAAAAAGTAATTTTTTTTATTATAGAAAAGCAGGAAGTTTGCTTGTGAACTTTGGGCGGAACAAATAGGCAAATCGGGAATTTAAGCGAAAATATTAAACGTATTGATGGGACAGGTTTACTCTTAACTTACCTTACTTCCTGGTTTTATATCTCTATCAACACTTATAACAGACAGATTCCCCTTATCGGTTGCGGCAAGAAGCATACCATTGGATTCAATTCCCATAATCTTTGTGGGTTTCAAGTTTACGAGTACCACAATCTCTTTTCCAATAAGTTCTTCTGCTTTATAGTGTTTGGCAATGCCAGCTACAATCTGCCTTTTTTTCTCTCCAAGATCCAGGGTAATCTTCAATAATGTCTTAGACCTTTTAACCGGAGCAGCCTCTAAAATCTTCCCCACCCTTATATCAATCCTGTTAAAATATTCCATATCGATCTTTTCCGCACCTTGCCAGTCTGCCACTCTATCCTCCTTAGGTCTATTTCCCCCCTTATCATGTATGATTCTTGGGAAAATACTTTTAATTGCTTTTATTTTAATACCAGGTTTTAGCTTTCCCCATGTAAGAAACTGCTCATCAGTATTAATGTCTTCAATATGCTTCATTTCCTTTTCGGAAAATACTGATAAGGCTGTCTTAGCTTTGTTTAAAATTATCGGTGCAAGCAAAATTGTTACAAGTCGAAATCCTTCACACGCCGAATATAATACTGTTTTCAACTCCTCTATTTCCCCCTCCTTGTGGAGATTCCACGGAGCTGTCTGCTCAATATATTTATTAATGATTCTGATATATTTTAAAACAGAGTCAAGCGCACCATTCAGCTTCATTTTGTTAACTGATTCTTTGATAGTACCTGGGAGGGCTTTTCCGCCTTCGATAATCTTTTTATCAAGCTCGTTGCCCACTCCTGGTTCGGGAATTTCTCCCTGGAAATATTTTTCTATCATCCGGACAAGCCTGCTCAAAAGATTCCCATAGTCATTGGCAAGATCAGAATTTATGGTATTTACGAGCATCTCTTCGCTGAAACTTGCATCAGACCCCAGTATCATATTTTTCATAAGCACATAACGAAAGTTTTCCACACCATATTTATCTATTAAATCAATCGGTTTTACAATATTTCCCAGGGACTTGCTCATTTTTGTATCCTTGATAAGCCACCATCCATGGGCAAAGATCGTTTCAGGCAGCTCAAATCCCGCTGATTTTAACATAATAGGCCAATAAACTGCATGTGTGGTAATAATATCCTTCCCTACCAGATGAATATCACAGGGCCACCATTTCTGAAATGAATCGTTGTTCCTGTATACGCCAATTGCGCTGATATAGTTTATCAGAGCATCAAACCACACATAAGTAACATATTTTTTATCAAAGGGGATCTCAATTCCCCAATCAAGCCTGGTTTTTGGTCTGGAAATACAAAGATCTGACAAAGGCTTTTTAAGAAATCCGAGGACCTCATTTCTCCTGGACTCCGGTTTAATAAAATCAGGATGTTCTTTTATATACTCAATGAGCCAATCTTTATACTTTGATAACTTAAAGAAGTAATTCTTCTCTTCGATGCTGATCACTTCACGGCCACAGGAAGGACACTTTCCGTCAATTAAATCTTTTTCTGTCCAGAACCTTTCTTCAGGAATACAATATTTCCCCACATACGTGTCAAAATATATGTCACCTCTTTCATAGAGATATGTAAGGAGGCTCTGAACAACAAATATGTGTTTGTTTTCAGTGGTGCGGATAAACTTTGAATAGCCGATCTTTAATTTTTTCCACAGCTTGAGAAACCGGATCACCATTTCATCGCAGTGGAATCTGGGTTCAACATCTCTTTTTTTTGCAGCCTCCTGAACCTTAAGTCCGTGCTCATCTGTACCGGTTGAGAAAAAAACCTCATCGCCGAAAAGCCTGTGGTATCGTGACAGTACATCGGCAAGAATTGTGGTATACGCATGACCGAGATGCGGTTCATCATTCACATAATAAATAGGAGTCGTGATGTAGAATTTCCCCAATTCAAACTCTCCTTACTCTCAAAACATTCTATTTTTGTAGTATCTATTCAGCCGCAGATTCACTAATGCCCTCTGGGCTTTTGTGGTTAACATCTGAATAATTACTTAATAGTATTAATTTAATTTATTTTGTCAAGGAGTTATTGGACAGAAACCTGTCGGTCTTTTCCAACACCTCAACCAGTCTGCCGCTGAAAACATTCCTACCTGGGATTGAGTTTATAAAAATTGTCCCATAACTCTTTTTCAGTATTCTCTGGTCAAGAATTACAACTACGCCGTTATCGGTTTTTTTCCGGATGAGCCTTCCGATTCCCTGTTTCATTTTAATAACAGCAAGTGGAAGACTGTATTCCAAAAAAGGATTTCCCCCATTTTCTCTGATCCGTTCCAATCTCGCCTTCATTACCGGTTCCGTAGGTACCTTGAATGGAAGTTTTGTTATTACAACACACTCCAGTGTCTCACCCGGGGCATCGACTCCTTCCCAGAAACTCTCTGTTCCAAATAATATTGAATGGATATTTAATTTAAAATTTTTAAGCAGGTTACTCCTTGCATCATTTCCCTGTTTAAATAAGACAAAACCTTTCTTATCAAGGGCATCTTTTATACCCTCATACACTCCGTTTAAGGTTTTATACGAAGTAAAAAGAACAAATGCTTTTCCATTTGTTTTTTCAACTATTTTTAATATATTCTCACCGAGGTTATTAGAATAACCTGGATGTTCCGGCCCAGGGACATCTGTGGGAATGAGTATTACCATCTGCTCTTCATAATGAAAGGGAGAGTTTATTTTTACTTCTATTTCTGCGCTGTTCAGTGACAATCTTTTTTTAATAAAATTAAACTTATTGTCTACAGTGAGTGTTGCACTGGTAAGAATACCGCTTTTCAAACGTTTTAAAATAAGCTCATAAAGCGTACTGCCCACATCAATGAGTGATATGACTATTCCTGTCTCTCTTTTCTCTTCGATCCACCGAACGTAACTTCTGTCTTCATTATTCAGAAATATATCCAGTGTCTGCACAATTTCACCGATTCTGTAGATAAACCCTTCAATCTGCTTTTGTACACGCTCGTCCCACCTCCCTGCAAGCTCCTCACGCAACTGGAATAAGCTGCTGGCAAGCCCTGTGTAGTCTTTATAAAAAATCCCAAGCTGTCTGACAACGGTACTCTCCCAGCGGGGAAGGTTCTTTGTTTCTTCATTTACTTCAAGGACAGTATAATTATTATTCGGATAATCACTACCTTTACCGGTCACTGCCCCGGCTAGAAATTCCTCTATAGTATTAAATAAATTAAAACCGGTTGATTTTAAACCGGAAACCTCATCAAGTATTCTGTTTATTCTTTTGTTCTCGTTTACCCCCTTTTTTAACAAATACATCAAATAGCCTTTCTTTTTTTGTTTGCCGGAATAAAGACTGTTTAACAATCTCATTACACTCCCAAGAGTGACCTTTTTTGTAAAAAAGGATGTTGCAGAATCTTCAAGGTTGTGGGCCTCATCGAAAATTACTCTCTCATATGACGGCAGAATAGAGGTTCCTGTCCCGATAAGACATGCATCTGCAATAAGGTAATGATGATTTGTTACGATAATATTCGCAGAAATAGCTCTTCTTCTTACACCATTTAAAAAGCACCTGCTGAAGTATTTACACTCACCACCTGAACAGGTTTCTGACTGTGAATTGATTTTTTCCCAGAGAGCAGGTTTCGGGATGAACGAAAGATCAGAGAGGCTTCCATCATCAGTTTGATTTATCCAGCGTACTATTTGATCAAACTGTTCCATTTCCTGGTCATCCAGAAATGAAAAAAGGTCCTGCTGTACTTCAAACAGCCGGCTAAGGCAGATGTAATTACCGCGTCCCTTCATTAAAATATACGAAAAATCAATGTTCAGTGTCTCTTTCAGGTCAGGAATGTCCTTGAACAGAAGCTGTTCCTGCAGGTTTATCGTATTTGTTGATATTACAACCCTTTCTTTATTTAAAATCGACCACTCAATTGAGGGTATAAGGTATGCAATAGATTTACCTATTCCTGTACCGGCTTCAATGAGTGCAAGTGTGTTATTGTTAAAGGATTCACACACATAATCGATCATGAGTTTCTGACCTTCCCGTTCTTCAAATCCAGGGATAGAGCTGCAGAACGGGCCTTCGTGCGATACCTGTTTTTTCAATTTTTTTGCATCAAGAGGAACTACTTTAGACTTTATTACCGGTTCAACCACTACATAGGATTCTGTCATCTCATTATTATCAATAACCCTTCATCTCACGGTAGCAATACTGCCTCCGCTTTTTCTTTATGTAAATTTTACAAAAATATTCTAATCTCTGCGTCTCTTTGGCATAATAGTTACAAGCTTCTAATTATCTCTCTGAGAAAAATAATTACCCGTGAGCTGACATTATTAATATTCTTCAAAACTTCATTATGACTGAGCTTCCCTCTGCTCATACCACAGGCCATATTGGCAATGATAGATACCCCTAAAACCTTCATACCCTCCTGAGAAGCAACAATAACCTCAGGTACTGTTGACATCCCGACTGCATCAGCACCAATTTTTTTAAAAAAAGAAATTTCAGCCCTGGTCTCATAACTGGGCCCGGATGTTGCAAGGTACACCCCTTCCTTTAATTCTCCGATCTCTGCGGTCCTGTAAGCAGTCTCCTTTGCTCTTTTTATCAGTTCACGGTCATAAGGCTCAGTCATATCTACAAAAAGAGGACCGAAAGAAGCAGTATCTTCACCAATAAGCGGATTTGCACCCATATAATTGATATGATCATTAATTAGCATTATATCTCCTGGTTTAAAATCGTGACTAATCCCTCCGCTTGCATTGGTAATAATAAGCGTTTCAATTCCTATGCGCCTGGCTACCCTTACCGGAAGTGTAACTTCCTGAAGAGAAAAACCCTGGTAATAATGATAGCGGCCGTTAAAGAGAAGAATATTTTTCCCGCCGAATTCTCCGCATATAAGCTCGCCTTTGTGCCCCTGAACAGTCGAAATTGGAAATCCCGGGATATCCCTGTATTTAATTGTTATCTTTTTATTGATTTCTTCAGCAACCTTCCCGAGCCCTGACCCTAGGATAAGGCCTATTTTCAATTTTGACCCGACCTTTCCCTGAACGTAATTCACTGCCTTCTCAAGCCTGTCTCTATAACCTCCCATATGATTATACCCCTCTATGCAGGTAATTCATGAATTACCCCTGCATGAATTGTCCTGGGCAATTCCTGAATTGCACCTACATATAAAAGCAAATAGTTCAAAAAACTCTTTTTATCCAGTCAGAAGGATCAACATAAATTCCACTTACGAATAAACCCCAGTGAAGGTGCGCCCCTTCAGTAATCCCTGTCGAACCAATGCATCCAATTTTTTCTCCCTTTTTGACAATAACTCCGGTTTGTACATCCATCGATTCAAGATGGAAGAAAAGCGAAAACACCCCATGCCCATGGTCTATTGCAACGGTATTTCCGGTTGTTATTCTCCCTTCAGAAAAAACCACCACTCCATTATTTGGAGAAAAAACAGGATCCCCGCTAATACCTTTTAAATCGGTGCCCCGATGAAAACTTGTAAATGAAAATACATTATTAACATAATACATTCTCTTTTTACCAAATTCAGAAACAATATCAGGGCTATTTACCGGGAAGATAAAGGTATCCTCCCATAATGCCTTGCCACTGGCCCTGGAAAGAATTTGGGACAGTTTCTTCCGCTCTTCATCTTTCTTTTTTGATGGTTTCAGGAGGTCCTTTTTTTCATCAGTCAAAAATACCTTGCCGCTTTTATACAGCATTTTTTTTAGATAAAAAGGGTGTATAATTTCGGTGAAACATCCGTTTTCATTATATGCTTTGATTGTCAGATAATATTTTACCGGCTGGGCTTCTACATCAAAACCGGCAAGAGCCCTGTAGGTATGGCTACTGAGAGCATAAAAGAAAAGTTCATTTTTATAACCGTTTTCATTATATATGGAGGAGCTGATGTTCAATTTACTCTCTTTAGAACGGACAACTACCTTGATTGTTTTCCCCTGTGCCGGCAGGGGAGTAAAATAAAAATGTAAATCTAAAAATTGATAAACTGATGATCCGGATAATTTTCCATACACAAGGGATGGAACTTTTTCAATTTTAATCCTGCTGTAAGCATGCAGTTTGTAATAATCTTCTTTATTTTTAAAGATAATTTCGCTGTCCCTGCCTGTTTTAACAGAATCACCGGTTTTTATATTATCATTCTTTTTTATTCTGGCATATGGTTTCCCATCTGCCTTCACCCATACATCCCCGGCGTACTTAATAACATTAAACTCTACTGCATATATTCCCTGCTGTATGGAAAACCGGATGAAAATCAAGAAAAATAGAATAAGAAGAATAAATTTAATATATTTCCTGAACAATTTTTAGCCTCTTCTCTTCTGTTAAATATTTGGATATTAAACCATTTTGAAAATTTTTTATGGATACAGCCGGTTAATCAATCTAGGGAAGGGTATTGTTTCTCTCACATGGGGAACTTCACAAATCCATGCAAGTAACCGCTCGATACCGAGCCCAAATCCCGAATGCGGAACGCTCCCGTACCTGCGGATATCAAGGTACCACCTGTATGTATCAGGGTTTAATCTTTCTTCCTTTATGCGGTCAAGAAGTGAATTATATTCATCATTTCTCTGTGACCCTCCAATGATTTCACCATATCCTTCAGGTGCAAACAAATCATTATTGAGTACAGTTTTGTTATCTTCAGGATTTGGTTTCATATAGAACGCTGTAATTTCTTTGGGGTAATTGTAGATAAAGACTGGTTTATCAAAACTCTCTGAGATCGCGGTTTCCTCATCACCGCCAATATCCTGGCCCCAATCTATAGTAAATGCCCTTTTTTTGAGCATCTCTACCGCTTCATCATAAGAAATCCTTGGAAAAGGTGGCTTTACCCTTTGTAGAGGAGCGAGATCCCGCTTAAGGTAATCGAGCTCTTTTTCACAATTTTTTACTATGCTGGATATCACAAAGTGTATCATATCTTCCTGAAGATCCATATTCTGGTTTGAGTCATAAAATGCAACTTCTGCTTCAAGCATCCAGAACTCAGTTAAATGCCTTCTTGTCTTCGATTTCTCTGCACGAAATGTTGGTCCGAAACAGAATACTTTCTTAAAAGCTGCTGCAGCAGCTTCAAGATACAGCTGTCCCGTTTGTGCAAGGTAAGCTTTACCGAAATCAAAGTACTCTGTTTCAAAAAGGGTACCGGCACTTTCTCCAATAGATCCGGTAAAAATTGGGGTGTCAATCAAAATATATCCGTTTTCATGGAAGTAGGATCTTAATAATCTGATAAGCTCACTTCTTACCCGGAGTATGGCCAGCTGTCTGCTCGATCGCACCCAGAGATGTCTATGCTCCAGGAGAAAGTCAACACCGTGGTGTTTTTTTGAAATCGGGTATTCCTCCTCAGGATTATGTATGATTTCAATATCCGAAACACCAAGCTCAAACCCGCCCGGTGCTCTTTTCTCTTTCCGTATAACGCCTTTCACAATTAGTGCTGCCTCTATTTTCAATTTTGAACAATTTTCAAACACCTCATCAGACACGTCATCTTTTACAACCACAGACTGAATATACCCTGTTCCATCCCTGACTTCGATAAAAAACAGAGAACCACTGGAACGTATGTGCCGCACCCACCCTTTAACGACAACCTCTTTACCAACGTACCCCGATGCATCAGTGATTTTAAAATCGTTTTTCAGCATAAGAAGCCTCCATGTTCCCAATGTTTTCACCCCTTTATTACGCCGAGTGGTTTGAGCTTTACAACCTTGCTTGCAAGTCCATTCTCTTCGACTATATCCACAATTTGTGTGACATTTTTATATGCATCCGGCATTTCTTCTTTCAAAGTTCTGGTTGACTTTGATAATACAAGAATTCCTTTTTTGCTGAGCTCTGTTTCAATGCTTCTACCCTGTGCCATTTTTACAGCCTTTTTCCTGCTTAAAACTCTGCCAGCACCATGGCATGTTGTTCCGAAGCTCTTCAGCATACTGTCAGGCTCTCCTTTCAGAATATAAGAAGATCTTCCCATATCGCCGGGGATCAATACCGGCTGTCCAACATTTTTATAGTCCTGCGGAATATCAGGACTACCTTCCGGGAAAGCTCGTGTCGCGCCTTTCCGGTGAACGCATACCATGAGCTCCTTACTGTCCACAAGATGTTGTTCAAACCGGGCAATATTATGGCTGACATCATACAGAACATTCATACCCAGATTCCGATATGAGGTATGAAATAACGACTGAAAACTTTCTCGAATAAGATGAGTAATTATCTGCCTGTTGGCCCATGCATAGTTAGCTGCTGCTTTCATGGCGCTTATATACCCGGCGCCGAGGTGGTCACCAATGTATACGGAGGAGAGCTGCGGGTCCGGAAGCTCAAATAACCTTTTATTTCGCATTTTCTTCAGATAATCGTCGCAAATCTGATACCCGAATCCTCTGGAACCGGTATGAAACAAAATTAAGACCTGTCCCTTTTTTAATCCATACGCTTTACAGGCATCCTTTTGAAACACATCAGAAACATAACATATCTCTATAAAATGGTTTCCCGCCCCAAGGGTGCCAAGCTGTTCTTTCCCCCTTTCTTTTGCCCGGTCTGATACATCCGCATAGTCTGCGCCCTCGAGTCTTCCATTATTTTCACAGTGACTGATATCAAGCTCATCACCAAACCCGCTGCTTACCGCCCAGACAGCTCCATTTTCGATTACCTTCCTTTCATCTTTCTTTGATAAAACAAAACTCCCTTTTAACCCCACACCGGCAGGAACAGTCTTAAATATCTCAATTAATATTTCTTGCATTCTATTTGCCAGGTCTTTCTTTAATAAATTTGTTTTTATTGCCCTTACACCGCAGTTAATATCATACCCTACTCCACCCGGAGATATCACTCCATCTGTTACGTCAGTAGCTGCGACACCTCCAATGGGAAATCCATATCCGTAATGTATGTCAGGCATTGCAACCACAAACCCTTTTACCCCTGGTAAACAGGCAACATTTTTCAGCTGTCTTAAAGCCTCATTTGTTTCACTATTCACTGCCATTTGTTCATCTATAAAAGCAATCCCTTTTACCTTCATCCCATTCTCTCTGGGAAGCTCATACAGAGATTTTCCGATTTTCTTTAATTTTACCATTTACATATGCCCCGTAACCCGTATTTATCACAAATACCTGTAAATATCGAAAACTTGGGGTTGACTCAAGTTCCTGGAGTTAGCGCTTTTCTCACTCCTAATTACATTCTGTGTCTGATACTGCAATGTATTGCTATATCATTAATAAACTTTTCTGTTTTCAATTTGTGAGAAAACCGCGTAACCCTTGTTTCCTCAAATATCAAATGTAATACGTGTTTTCAAACCATTCTTATACTTTTCAATCTTGAAATTATGGAATGTTGCAGCTTTGACTTCTCTCTGTATTAAGTGCCTGTTATCTTTTAAAAAGGTTACCCGCGAACGGATACTATGCCTTTTTATTTTAATAAACCCATCACAAGGTAAAATATGTTCCGTATCAACCACAAATACAAGATGATTTAAGAAATCAATAAGGGCATCATCGAGATTATCATATTTAATTTTAGCTTTTCTTTTCGCAAGCGATTTCCTCTCTAAATGGATTTCATTAACATCTTTGCCGGTAAGTATAAAAAACAGTGCCCTTATACTTTCATAAAAAAGGCCTGCTCTATTCTCAGCTCTTAATTCGACTCCAATATCGGCTGTATGATCAAAAAAACTGTACGAACCCATGATAAATCCGATTAACAGTATTATTTATCGACTGTATCCTCATTGAATAAAATAATAGTATCTATTCAGCTGCAGAGTCATCTCGGGAATTTCTAGACCATGGTGAGAATTTCCGGTTCTCCATCCCTGACCAGAACCGTATGTTCAAAATGTGCCGAAGGGTGACCATCCTTGGTGACAACGGTCCACTTATCCTTTTTAATTATTACTTCGAAGCCTTTCATATTTACCATTGGTTCAATCGCAAGCGTCATACCTGACAATAATCGAGGGCCTCTTCCCGGTGTTTTGTAGTTAGGTATGGGAGGTTCTTCATGCAGTTTTTTCCCAACCCCATGTCCCACAAAATCCCTAACGACAGAAAACCCGTTCCCTTCCACAAGGCCCTGGATCGCTTTTGAGATATCAGATACATGGTTCTTATGAATAGCTTTCTGTATTCCTGCGTAAAGAGAAGCTTCTGTCACATTTAACAGCTTTGATTTTTCTGGTGATACCTGGCCTATAGGTATTGTAACAGCGGCATCTCCAAAGTACCCAGCCTTATTCACACCCACATCGATACTTAATATATCTCCTTCATTCAACCGATACGTTCCCGGTATTCCATGGATAACTTCTTCATTTACCGATGTACAAATAGATGAAGGAAATTCGTTATAATTCTTAAATGCAGGTACAGCTCCCCTTTTTCGGATAAAATCCTCGGCCTTTTCGTCAAGCCATTTTGTCATCACGCCAGGCTTTGCAATTTCTTTCAGGTAGATAAGCAGCTCGCCAACGATCCTGCATGCCTGTTTGATATATCCAATTTCGGTCTTATTTTTTAATTCATGCATCCTGGGAAGGTACCCTTTTTGCTGCCTGCTCCTTCTTTTCTGCCTTAATCATATCATCAAGTTTTGGCCCTGTATTGAATGATTCCTCAATTATACTCTTTATACCTTTTTTCTGACCTGCACTGATCGATATTTCTCCCTGAACTACCACCCCCTCCTCAATATTTACCTTTGGTGCTTTAATATTTCCCAGGACTCTCCCACTTGAGAGGAGCGTAACTTCTTCTTCTGCTTCAATATTTCCGATCACTGTTCCACTAACAGTTACCTTCTTTGCTATAATGTCTGTCTTTATTTTTCCCATTTCGCCTACTATAAGCTGATCCCTGGTTTTTATCTCTCCCTCAAACCTTCCGTCTACCTGGAGCGATCCATTGATATAAAACTTTCCATCAAATATCGAACCCTCACCAATTACACTGTTTAGCCGAGAATCATTTTTCGTTGCCATAAAAATCTCCTCGCTTTGTTCTTTAGAGGTAAAAGACCACCTCCAAAGGAGGTGGTGGTTTCCAAGCCAAAAGGCTTTTAAAGGCATAGCCTTTTAATTAATCTTTT
>JAUVYC010000244.1 GCA_030603285.1 Spirochaetota bacterium | reverse complement strand
TCGTGCGTTTTTACTTGTGGCGGGTATCTTCACTGAGTTGTCAACTCAAAACCTTTTTAGAAATATAAAACACATCATTTCCCTTTGTGACGTTTCCGAGAATTACAGCAATAAGCTCTTCATTGGTCAGGAATGAGGGACCGTTTCTGAAAAGCTTCTGCCGCGGTAGGTCTATAAGTGGAGTTTCTTTGATTCTGTTCATCTCTTTACCTCTCTTTCTTAAACAAGGACAGACCGTTTTTTATTTCAAAAAACTGCTGCATACTGGAAAGTGGACTTACGGCTGGAGAAATGGTTGCCTATTTTGTGGATATAGGGAACAAAATATTGATAACCGATTAATTTATTATGGAAGAGTCTTCGTTAGTAGAAATCTTTAAGTGATCATATCGTCATTACTGAAGACGGGTATTTCAGTTTCAGAGAGGAGGGGCTTTTGTAAGGAGGGATTTCATACAGCAACCTTATTTTTTTGATTTGCTCTTTTCAAGGTTCTTCTTCTGCTTTTCGTATAATTTCATTACTTTCTTCCTGTTGAAATCCAGTCCACGCAGCAATACTTTATTCTTTCTTATAGCATCAATGAGTTTTTTACTCATAAGATTAAAGATGTCAAGAAGTTTCAGCAGGTTACCTTGATTACCGGGACTAAAATAATTGTTATAATAATTAGATAATTCTTTTGGGTCATTTGTAATTTCAATTATTTGTATCAGTTTTTTAGTAATACAGTTATTAGCACTCGTTAAAATGGCTTTTGTATTTTTGTCAAGTTCCTTGCCCAAAAACCTGGTGTCTTTTTTCGCCTCTTTTTTTGGAGCACTATCCTTACGTCCCACACTTTTCTGCGAGGGGCCTTTTGGGGCTTTTATCTGCACTCCTTTTTTTCCGGGCATTCTTTTTTTAGCCCTTTTTGGGCGAACATCAGTAACTTTACCCTTATTATCAGAGGAGGTCATCTTTTGTTTTATAATACCACCTGATTTTGAAGTCAGCTTTTTGGCAACCCCGCTGACTATCTTCTTCATCAGCAGTTTAAAATCATTATCCATTTTTGTTTCACTGTCATTTACAATTCCGAGAAATCCATATTTTTCTTTATTAATTTTAAATTTCTTTACAAATATTTTCAACTTACTTGCAAATAGCTTTTTTTCGTGCGCAGATTCATTTTTATATGTTTTACTGTTAACATAATCTGCAATTTTTCCCCAGCCGATGTAAGTTGATCCGTTGTCATAAGTGAATATTTTCCCCTCGTTAAACAGCTGGTCAATTATCTTTTCCCGTTTTTCACGATTATGACTGCCGCTGTATTCTTCATCGTTTGCTGCTTTTGTGATGGCAATATGAGGTTTAATAAAATCTGAAGCGCCCCTTAGGGCATTTTTGATATTATCTACAATATCTATTTTATCATTTATTATTTCTTCTGAAATATTTTGAGTATCATCTCCGGGTAATAAGTCAGCCTTATCATCGACTTTTGCCCCCAGGTCCTCTTGAAACACGTTTAGTTTCTCTTTTCTTTTGCATTCACCAAGCTTTTTAATTAATTTTTTTACCAGTCCGGCATCTTCCCCAAAATACTTTTCCACGCCTTTCTGACCAATCTTGCCATTTAAGAGTCCTTTTAGAGTTTCCAGTTTTTTTATTAAGCGTTCCTGTGTTGGATCGACCATTGTTATAAAATCCCTCTGGAGTACAATTGCAATTCTGTTAGGATCAACTTCTAATAAGCAATTCAATATATCCCTAATCCCGCCAGTGGCAGTAGCCTGCTCATATGATTCTATTTTCTTTTCTTCGGTTTTAATCTCATTTTTAATTTCTTCATGCCACACTTTATTGATATTTTTAAGTATCATTTCTATACTTTTAATATTTTTTTCTGTCAGTCTAAAGAATTCTTTGATTTGTTCTATATCTACTTTCTCACCTTTTAATGCCGGCATAAAAACGCTTTGGTTAATATTTTTTAACACAGTCCCAACTTCAGGATCTCCTGTTTTAGAAAGTGAAGGCAGTATTGTGCCCTCAACAATATCTACAACCGCGTCAGCTTCACAACCAGACAGGTGATCTAATATTCTGCTTAACATGTTTTCTGTTTTCTTTTCTCTGGGATCGTTTTTGGTTTCCATGGAAATAGATTCGATATTTTCTATTGAGTTGCTTGTAATAGATTTATCTTTACTTCTTTCTTTTCCCTGTTTTTTAATGCGATTTTTAAGATCTTCATAATACTGTCTTTTCCGTTGTATTCTCTTTAATACTTCCACAGGACTTATAGGCTCTGATGATTCTTCATCGCCCTTCTTAAAAAGTTCATCGACCTCAAAAGAAAGCTGTGATAGTATAGATGGCCTCTCTGTTGGTGTTTCTGCACCTTTTTCAGCTATAGCGTCTTTTTCTGAATCGCCAGTTTCCTCCGCGCATATGGGTGTCTTTTCCTGAAGTATCATTTTCAATTCTGCAATAACTTCGTTAATAATAGGGTAAGTAATAGCAAAGTTTTCTTTATATTTAATATAGGATTCCTTGATATTTTCATCCCTGAAATGTTCTATATAGTTAATTCTTTTCTCAAGAGGTTTATCGAAACCCAGTATATATACTGCACAATAAGCAATGTGCTCATCTGTAATATCCAGCTCATCCTGTAAGATTGCTGCGTTTCCTGCTTTATCTTTATATTTTGACAGCTTTAGAATTTGTAAATAATTTTGCTTTTCTTTGATGGGTATTGATACTCTGTTTGCAAAGATTTTCAATCTCATATTTCCTTCATCACTGGCTGTACTCATTAAATAAAATAAAAGTTTCCTTTGTTTTCTAAAAATGTTATTAACTGGATCTTCAAACGGGGCAAGAACTTCCTGTTCTTTAATAAAAATTTGCCTTTTTCCCGCTCCTTCAAGTTTCAATACAGCTCTCGTTAAGGTAATGATATTATTGTAGACAAACGGTTTTTTGCCCTCCTTTTTCTTTTTCTCTAAATTCGCTTTTACACTTTCCGTAAAAGTTTCTTCTTCGAGCTTTTCTTCAATTTCTGCCGTGGTTACACCAATATGATCTGTCATATCCTTGTAAGAGGGCAAATATCTTCTGGCTGTCACCCAGTTCAAACGGGCATCCGGATTGTTAATACCGGCTAATTCACTATCGATCCATTCTTTAGAAATACCAGCCGGCTCAAGTTCGATCTCCATTTGAATATTTTCAATAATGGTTTCAATGGCTGGTCGTAGGTGCCTGTATTCCAGTTCTTCATGTTTTTCATTTAAATATTGTATTTTTTCTTCAGGAGCATGGATTTTTTCTAATTCTTTAAAAAGTTTACAGAGTAATTGTTCTTCGTTGACTTTAGAGTTCTCATATTCAATTATTTGTCCCTTGAGAAATTCCTGTATATGAGGTTTATCCGTGTAATCATTGTTGGTCCAAAATAGGAGTTTAGTAATTTTTCTGATGGTGGAAGGAAGATCATCTGCTTCTTTTATTACTTTTCGGGATATCTCAATTATGTTCTGAAATTTAGCCTTTGTTTTTTCATCTTCAATGGATCCGGTTGTCTTTGATAATTCATCAGCTATCCTTGCTGGACTTAGATAATTACTACCACCGAAAGCTTTACCTAACGCTCTAAAGTTTTCATCATTATCTATAGAAGCGATAATATAAGCTATTATCTCATTTATATTATTTAATTCAGTTGATATATAATTGTCTTTGCTTTTTTCAGCCGGTACCAATTCCGGTACCACTTGAGTTATTATATCTGCATGTTCTGTTGCTTTTACTGAGTCTTCAGTATCTGTATCAAGACTGCCGTTTGCCTCTGTGGGCATACTTATAAGCTCATGTATTGCTGAAACGGTGGCATCTTTTTCTGCATCTTCTTGCTCAAGAGTTTCATGGATAGCCGATTCTTCCTGGTTATCTAATCCTTCAAAAAGCACATCAAGACTATAATCATTGGTTTTTGGCACCTGGCTTTCTTCTATAATGGTCCTGTCCTGTAACTCTCCCTGGATTGCCTGTTTTTCAGCTGAAACTGTGTCTAAATCTCCCTCTATATCAGCCAATATTTTTCTTGATTCTGCTTTTTTCTGCTCTGTTATTTCAGCAGTAGTTTTTTCTGCTTTCATATTTTCAGAGATATCATTAAATCCTGCTATGTTTGGTAAACCTTCAATTTTTTCGGATTCTGCTTTGTTGGTTTCTATCAGTTCTTGCTCTGCCTGTTTATTTATTCG
>JAUVYC010000041.1 GCA_030603285.1 Spirochaetota bacterium | reverse complement strand
AAACTTCAATTACATCAAATGATAACTTATGGCTTTATTTTTTTATATTATAAATTTTATGAGATTGGAATTGTACTTGATTGGGTGCATTATGCATACTAACTTTATCTACAATAAACCATAAGTAGAATCAAGGAGATAAAAATGGACATGGTGGTAACCTTTCCGGGCAGTAAAAGGGTAGATGCTCACTATAAAGGATTTACCATTAAAACAGATCAGCCAAAAACAGGCGGTGGTGATGGTTCGGCGCCTGCCCCATTCGACCTGTTTCTTTCATCAATAGGAACCTGTGCAGGCTTTTATGTACTCAGCTTTTTACAGAAGAGGAATATTCCTTCTGATAACACACAGCTTATATTACGCACAGAACGCAATCCTGAAACTCACATGATTGATAAAATTGCTATTGATATCAATCTTCCTGGTAATTTTCCTGAAAAATATAAAAGTGCAGTTAAATCAGCAGCAGATCTCTGTTCTGTAAAAAAACATCTTTTAAATGCACCTGCTTTTGATATTAATGTTAACATCGGTTAATGTTTTATTCATTAATAATGCTGGTATTTCATACATCATTTGTTCTAAAAATAAAATTTATTTGATTATTAAAATAGAATATTATAATATCAGATGAGGAATTTAAAGGATAAAGGCCGATAATTAATGATAGAAAAATCAATGAGGAGGATTTATGTTCCCTTTATACACTAAATCAAAATCCCTGGAACTAACTTCACCTCCATGGGAAACCCCTGTTCTTTTTCTAAAACGCATTCTTATCACTCTGCTTTTTACAGGAATAACAGGGGTATGCTCAAAAGTACGATTCTATCTACCATTTACCCCTGTCCCGGTAACAGGGCAGGTTTTTGCTGTTCTCCTAAGCGGAGCGGTCCTTGGAAAAGAATATGGCGCATTAAGCCAGGTATTTTACATCACTCTCGGATTATCAGGTGTGCCCTGGTTCGCAGTTTTTCCCCTTATACCTACAGGCGGCTATTTAGTTGGTTTCATAGGGGCACCCTATATAATTGGATTGATACTGGAAAGGAGTAAGAAAATCAATCTAAAAATAACCCTCCTGTCCATGATATCCGGTGTTCTTATTATCTACCTGTTTGGGCTTTTACTGTTTTTGATTTTTACACAAAGAGGTCTTTTAGAATCAGTACGTCTTGCAATACTTCCATTCATACCTTTTGATCTTGGAAAGGCTCTTATTGCAGCATTTGCTTCGAATATAATCATAAAGAAAATGTGTAAAAGGCCAAATTAGTGCTTCTTCTGCATACTGCAATGAAAGATATTAGTTTAAAGCAGTACAGTAAAAAATGAGCCGTTATATAATTATTAAGGATCGGTACGAAAACAAAGAATATATAAATGAATTTAAATCTCGATTAAAAAAGACCTTATAATACACTTTGAATATGAAGTTTATCTTAAAAACTATAATTAAAATATTAATTTTTTCCCTCCTTCTCATTATCCCCACCGGTCTCTTTATAACATTTTTCACCTTAAATCAGAGAGATATCCCGGTCTGGAATATTGGTATAAGAAATATTATACTCTTTGCAAAGAATCTCTCTCTACCTATCATTGCCATCAGTTACCTTGTTGCTACTCTTTTCACAATCTCTCTCATTGATAAAATGAAAGTAAGGTCTCTATTTTTACTTCATATCCCGCCGCTTTTTATCTGTGTAGCCCTTATTATCGGAGTTTCCTTCATCCAGCAGAGTAAAAAATACCCACTCTCCATAATAGAAAAAAAAATACAGCTAGGATACCGGACTTTCCTCAGAGAGGATGTTTTTAATGATGTAAAAGATAATGCGCTCATGTTAAAACGCTCTGATCAGAACCTGTTTACTGTATATATCTACGATAAAACAAAAAATAATCTCATGGTACTGAACAATATGAATATGGAAAAAAAGGGGGGAAACTCGGTATTCATTGACCGGAATAAAAAACAGATGGTACTTACCTTTAGACAAAAGAAAAAAGACACATCTCTCAAAATACCGTACAGCGATTTCAACAAGCAGGGGGGCATTATAAACAACAAGATAATCCTTTTCTATGTAGAACATTTACGAAGGACTCTACTATCCTTTAAGGTTTATTTTGAAACACTTGCTGAGGATGATAAATCTATATTTCTTGTCACAGTTTTCCTTTCGATTCTAATGATATCAATACCCTTTACCTATGCATTAAATGACGGAGGGTGGGGGTTTTCCGGTATAATAGGGGAAATTTTTGTCCTCGCTCTCCTTCCCTTTCTCTATGGGGCGGTTCTGAAAATTGTGCAGAATATAAGCTTAAACCTGTCTTTTCTCGGCAGATACTCATACCTTTTCCCTCCCATTATCTTTTGCTCCATCGGGATACTGATCGATATTGCGATTAAAGTGCGGGGAATAAAAAAAGGTATATGATGAATAAAATAACAAAAACCACACTTCTTTCTCTTATTATAAGTTTATTCATAGCCTTCATTCTCCTTCTGATATTTTTTTACCTTTACCATGGTAAAAACCTTGGAGACGAATATCGCCAGGTACAGTCATTAAAAAATGCACTTCTTCTCAGGGAAGCCACAATACATTCTCTTCAGTTTCTTCCCTTTGTGTATATTTTTATCAATGTCCTCTCATTTTCCGTTTTATTCACCCTTCGCCCTTTCCATACAGATTCATTCGCCTACAATAATGTTGCGCAACCGTCTTATGTACTTCTCATCATTTTTATTATGTTTATCGTTTCTTCCGAATTTGTAATTATTCCGAAATTAGCTAAAGAAAATGCTCCAATAAAATACCGTTTGCGGTTAGCTCACCGCTCAGCTTCATATGCGAAAGAGTTAAATACAGTTAGGGAATATGAAAAAGCTATTTCTGTTCTTAACACTTACTTTGAGATCGACGACAACAATCAAGACATGCTTGATCTTTATAATAACATAATGAAAATTCTCTCTAAAGAACCTCTACCCATTGATTCCACAAAAAAAGAAATATCAGGGGTTAAAGAAAAGGTCACAGTAAGCTACTATGAAAAAGGGAGAACAGAATACGAGAAAGAGAACTATTATAGTGCCCTCTATTACCTTGAACGCGCCCTCTATCTCCATAAAGATAATGAGGAGTTAAAAGAGCTCTATAAGAGGTGCAAAGGTCAGGTAGAAGACAGTTTAGGGAAAATTACAAAGAAAGAAAGAGAGAAAAAGAGGCTTATAGAGCATAAGGAACGCGCACTTGATCACCTGAAGAACGAGGAATATTATGAAGCCTACAATATATTCTCTGATCTAAACAAAATGTATCCTGAAATGAAAGATTTAAGCCTCTATCTGGAAACGGCTTTAAGAGAGCTTGAAAAAAAAGATTTTCTCCCGGAAGAGCTTAAAAATGCTGAGTGGCTCCCGTCTATGAACAACATCATTTTTATTGACAAACAGGGTTATATAAATACAGTTGAAAGAATAATACCATATATGGATAATTTTTATTTTTATAATATCAGACGGCATGAATTAGTAAAAGGAAATATGAAGACAACACATTGGAAATACGGCAAGTGGATAAAGAATAAAATAAGGGTAAAAAACGATGAAGGCTTTAAAAAGATCCCTGAAAAGGATGAGGGGCTTCACTATATCCAGACCTATATTGATCCCGGGTACATCCTCTATATGAATAACAGCAAAGAGCTTTTAACTCTATTAAATATCTACGAGCGGTTTTCCATCTCTGAAAATCTGCACAACAGCGGCTTTGATATAGATAATAAGTATGTTTATCTTTCAAAAAAGCTTGGTATACTCTTTTCAGTGTATGTGCTCTCTCTCTTTTTATCAGCGCTCGCCTGGGCCAGGCGGTCAATTTACGAGTTTCCACCATTATTAAAACTTTTACTCTTTATACTCATAGTTCCTGTTATCGCATATTTTCTGCATCTTCTTTATATCGATATGAATAACCTCATAATTTACAGCCACGGGTATTTTACACGGGTTTTGTTCAAGAATATGAACGTGGCACTTTATACAGCTATAGTGAATCTGGTATTTTCTCTTATCGCAACTCTTTACTTTTTGTCCCAGAGCAGCCGGGTAGAATAATTACCTCATGCTGTCATTACAATATTGAAAGGCAGGAAAAAGATTATTCCCCATCCTGGTTATAGAGGTCCAGAATCAGCTCTTTGGCATCCTTTTCTGATGTATGGCTTATAGTACACCTTCCTTTGAGAATTGTGCCGTTCTGGATAATCAACTCAGGGGTCTGAATATCCCCAAGAATTCTGCTGCCAGGGAGAAGCAAAACCCTGTTCGTCGCCTGAATATTGCCGATAAGAATGCCTTCGACAACAATACTTGATGCCTTGATATTCGTCTTCACCTTGCCCTTTGGACCAATAAAGACCTTATCAACAATAAGAGCCTCCCCTTCAAACTTACCATCAATCCTGATTGTGCCTTTAATAGCAAACTTACCTTCAAATTGGGAATTATAACCAATAATGCTGTTTGTCTCTTCACTTTTCTGTGGATTCACCATAGTCTATAATCCTTATGATTTTTATCTTGATGATAGTTATACTGCTGATTTTTATATAGATTTTATAAATTCGGTAAATTAAGAAATTTTATGAGCTCAACAGAAAAACTATACATCTCATTGAGCGACTCAATTACACTGCACCCCTCAAGTCTTCTGTTGATTTCAAATTCACTTAAGCTTAAGAGGTCATGAGGATTAAGGATAATATTCCCATCGCTTTTATAATCATCAATCAAAACCTCTAAAAAGTTATTCAAATCTTTAAAATATTTATCCAAAGTAAGAAGATACCTGTGTCTTATCTTATGTATGACAGACTTATCCCGGTAAAATGCTATACTGTTAAATTCTTCTCTATTCAATATATCGAGCTCATAATTATATTCTTTCAGGATTTTCTTAATCTCCATAAACCCTGGATAAAACATATCTCTTTTTATAGAGTAATTAAAGTCAAGTTTAATGTAATATTCACTGAGGATTGAGAGGTAGTTCACTTCAAAAAAATCCATATAGGAAATTACAGCATCGATCTCCCTGTCTTTTGAATCAATCCTGTACGGGGGTACTTCGATTGCACCCAAAATTGAAAAGGCTTCTTCGGTCTCTTCTTCTTCATCTTCCTCTTCCTCTTCCTCTTTGAATAAATCACTTTCCAAATCATGGATAATGAGCTTCCCTTTTAAGTTATTTATTAACTGTTTTACCTCCTCCATTTCTTTTAGTACCCTCTTTTTTTGTAAATGATCAGTCGATGTTTTATAAACACCTTTTAGCTGTTTTAATATTTGTTCTTTCCTTTTTATCTCAGATTTTATCTTCTCTTTCTCTTCCATCTTTAATCCCAAAACCTCATAACAAAAATAATCTCTATCCGTTATAACGAATAGAGATTATTAATAAATATTGCGCCTTTCAAGCTTTTTTTACCATTAATTTATTTAGGTTCAAGGATAACTAACCCGCATTTCTCACAAATACCTATAAATATCGGAAACTGCGGGTTTTAGTGGTTTTCTCACTTCTTACTCCATTCGAGGCATGAAGCTTTAATGTATTAACATACTACTAATTAACTTTACTGTTACTCGATTTGTGAGAAAACACACTAACTATTTAACCTTATAGGATATAATGGAAAAGATCATTAATATCAAAAATTACCAGCCGTCCTGCATATCAGCTTCGTCCCGGTATTCTTCATTATATATATCAGTTATAGCCCTTAATTCATCAAAATACAAATAATAGAGTCCATACGTTTCTCTGGGGTCACATTTAACGCTCATCCCTGAATAGCTTATTCCACGCCACTCTGTATTGTGATAATCATCCTGTTCTATTGATCCAGGTATAGGAATTGATATTTTTTTCCATCCAACAAAATCAAGCATCCCCATGGTGAGGATCATTTCTGTACCCTTATAATCAAGTAAATGTAAAAATAGGCGATGTCTAAAGCTCCGTCCACATACCCACAGAGTGATTGCTTTTGTAATACCCGGAATCTTAATTGGTTTTGGCGGGTTTATTTTAAAATGGGCATGCCCCCTTTGATTAAAAGCGACCTTTACACCAAGAACGTATTCATTGGCAGTCCCATCTTGCGGGTCTACCTCCGGAACCTCGAGTGGTCTCCCTTTTCTCTTCATAGAGAATATAACACCCTGGTCAACGGGCATTCCTGCTGCCCAGACATCCGCATCTTCAAAATGGGAAATCGGAATATCTGCAAGAAGCTGAGTCCCTGTCACAACCCCTACCTGAAGATTCTCTATATCCTCTTCCTGCGCAATGAGTGTCAGGGGGAATAGTACAATAATAAAGAGCGATATTATAGTAAATACAAATTTAGTCATTTATCCATTCTCCTTTTCATTCAGAACTCCATATCTCTTTTGATTCATCTGCCAGTACATCCCCGTCAAAACGCTCTCTATAAACATCAGTCAATATTTTTAAATGGTCAAAATAAATAATATAATCATCAACCCTTTCCACGGGTTCTGTCCATATCACAAATCGAATAAAGGTGAGCGGTTTTTCCATGGGAAGATACCTGATAAATTGGGGGATCTGCCTGGGAATTTCAACACTCAGGTTTCTCCATCCTATGAAATGAAGGCTCCCAAGGGGGAGTTTATGGACTACGCCTCTGAAATCCCTTATGTGAACTTCCAGATTATAGTAATAATTTCCACCCCAGACCCAGACATCAAGCTTTTTCACAGCCCCAGGAATGACAATCTCTTTTTCCGGATAGATCCATATTCTATTATAGCCTTTTCTGGAAAATGAAGATCGTACCCCCAGAACATACTTATTCCCACCTTCAGCATAAGCGCCTGAAAGTGCTATCGGCGTTCCCTCTACACCTACCTTTAACTGTGGAAACCTTTCAACTGTAAACCGGGATGCTGTTACCTGCCAGTTGTTGTCATTAGTTTCAAAGTCATCCAAAATTAAGGACCTGATGTCTTCCATTTTAAAACCCAGGCCAAGATACTGTGCAGAAAGAACTGTTGGAATTAAAATGGAAAACACAATGACGAATAGAATGAAGAATCTGAGCTTCATTACATTGCTCCTTTAATAATTGAAGGTTAAACAATATTTTAACAGAAAATGACTCGCATACAATAATCACTAATTAAAAAAACTGGTACGCAGAATAAATACCGTAACACGTAAAATCCTGGATGTTCTTATAACTTATCGGTAAGTACGCCCTGATTTTTTAATGTTATTTGGTCTTTCTCTGTAAAATCTTTATCCCTGTATACTTACCATCATGAATTTAAAAGTATAAAATACCTCTCTTTTCTTTAATTATAGATTGTATTATCCTATTATGTCAAGGGCTGATTTAAATTTTTTTTAATAATTTTTCATAACCTTTTTGCGCCATAAATGAGCTTCTAACAAAGGGCCCTGAGTCAACATATCGAAACCCGATTGTTTGGGCCTGTTTTTTATACCAGGCAAAAGTATGAGGAGTAATATATTCATGAACAGGGATATTAGAGTAACAAGGCCGCAAATACTGACCAATTGTAACCGCATCACATCCGACTTCCTTTAAGTCTTCAAGAACTTCAAGCACCTCTCGCGTTATTTCTCCGATTCCAAGCATAAGGCCTGACTTCAGAAAAATATGCGGGTAATGCTTATGAACGTAATTTAGGAGGCCTATTGATCTAATGTACTCTGCCCCAGGCCTTACTGTTTTGTATAAACGTGGTACAGTCTCCACATTATGATTATATACATGAGGATTTGCTTCAGCAACAACGTTAATTGCCTTTTTATTACCCAGAAAATCAGGGGTTAAGACTTCAATTTTAATTTGGTCATCGTATTCCCTGATTTTTCTTATAGTCCGGACAAACTGCCGGGCACCGCCATCGCTTAAATCATCCCGGGTAACAGATGTAATAACAACATATTTTAAGCCCAGTGCCCTTACGGCCTGAGATACCCTCTCCGGCTCTTTTTTATCAAGAGGTAAGGTTGTTACCGATCCTGTTTTTTCAACTGAACAGAATGTACAGCTGCGGGTGCATCTGTTGCCCAGGATTAAAAATGATGCCCTCTTATGATAATAACATTCAGAAAGGTTGGGGCAACGAGCACTTTTGCATACTGTATTTAAACCCAGATTATAAAGTATAATATTTACCTCACGCTTTTCATCAGTATATGCTATCTTTTTCTTAAGCCAGGGCGGCTTTCGCAATGTTTTTAATTGTTTATCAAGATGATTTCCCATATTATTCTTTTACCCTATTTTTTGTCCACTGTACAGAAATTAATTCCAAATGGTTAGTCAGTCAAGCAGGCACCCGGGCCTGCACCTACATATGATTCTCATTATTCTTGTGACATGAAAGGTAGTAAATGAAAGGGGATAACCTTCAGGAGTTCTTTTTTAAAACAAAGGGACCTTTTATATTATACCTGTTTTCCATTGCTGCCATTGTGTTTTTCGCGATACTCTTCGTTTCAAAGGGACCAACCCTTACCCTGTAAAATATTTTTTCATCTACTGATGCTTCCTCAATGACGACTTTGTACAACTTTTTACGAAGTTTTTCTGCCATGGCAATTGCATTTTCCTTTTTCATGAAAGAGGCAACCTGTATATAATAATCCCCTGTTTCTCTATACGTATATGTGCTGCTCTTTTCCCGGTATGTTTTCAGGACAGGTACCTGAACTTCTTCCTCTTCATACAGCCTGTCAACTGTCACAGGCTCTTCATGCAGTTCTCTTACTGCCTTTTCTATACTGTCTACATCCAGGAATCTGGTTTCAGCCTCCAGGTTTGTTTCAAAAATATCCAAAAGAGCCTGGTCTTCAAGAGCTTGCTCTTCAAGGACTTGTTCTTCAAGACCCTGGTCTTCAAGAGCTAGCTCTTCAACACCTTTCTTATCAGCCTCTGAAATGACATCATCTTTATGAAACAGTTCGAATTTGCCAAGCGCGGACAACCCATTTTTTATCTTTTCACCGCCTATATAGTACCCAAATATAAATATTCCAATCACAACAATACCGATAAGGAAGGTGATCCAAAAAATCCTCCCTGTATCAAGGGTAACCTGGTAGTACTCTTTCCTTTCCCTTTTTTCTTCTTCCATTTTTTGGCCTTCTCTCAGGGCAAGCTTTTACTTATATTGTGCAACCTTTACAATCTGCTTTATAACCCCGGCTATCTTTTCCTTGAAATCATCAATACCCCCGTTATTATCAATAATCTTATCGACATAATATAATTTCTCCTTTAAAGGGATTTGAGCCCTCCATCTCCCAACAACCTCCTCCCTTGAAAGATGATCCCTCTTTATTCCCCGGGTTACAGCAATTTCCTCATCAATCTCAATCCCGAGCACAAAATCACAGAGCACAAACAGGCACATTTCAACCAGGAGTGCTGCATTTATGACAGTATTTTTATCTCTTTCACTCAGGGTTTTGACCCTCCTTATCATCCAGGGATGAGCAATGGCTTCGAGCTTTTTCTTCTCCTCACTTTTTTTAAAAACTATCTCCCCGAGTTTCTTCCTGTCGATTAATCCATCCAGCACCACTTCTCCACCGAATGCAGAGATAATCTCATCTTTTTTTACTTCAAGTGCTTCATACCCGATCTTATCAACATCTATTATAGAATATCCATGGTCAGCAAAGATTAAACTCGCACTATCCTTGCCGGAACAATAATTTCCAGTTATCCCTACTATCATCTCAGTGTGCCTCTTCCCAGTTGCTGCCAACAGAAACATTTACTTTCAACGGAACATTAAAAACAATTGCATTTTCCATTTTATCTTTCACGATCTCTATAAGAGTTTGATATTCATCACGGGGGGATTCAAATACAAGCTCATCATGAACCTGGATAAGCATCCTGCTCTTCATTCCACGTTTATCTATCTCCTTATTAATTGTTACCATCGCCTTTTTTATAAGATCCGCTGCAGTCCCCTGTATCGGGGTATTTATTGTAATTCTCCTTGCCGATTCAAAGATATTATTATTTTCTGAGTGAATCTCCGGGATATAGCGCCTTCTCCCGAGCAATGTTTCTACATAGCCGTTTTTCTTTGTCTCTTCAACAACACGCTCAAAATATCTTTTTACCCCACTGTATTTCAGAAAGTACGTGTCAATGAATCGTGAGGCCACATTTTTTGGCACACCCAGTCTCTTTGCCAGTCCGAATGGGCTTATACCATAAATGATACTGAAATTTATCGTCTTTGCAGCCTGTCTTTGATAATCCTGGACTTCTTCAGGTGCAACATTAAACAGCAGGGAAGCGGTTTCTTTATGAATATCACCATCCTTTCTGTAGGTATCAATAAGGGATTCATCAGAAGCAAGAGAGGCAAGTATTCTGAGCTCAATCTGCGAATAATCTGCTGAAACAAACACCCATCCCTGCTCGGGTATAAAAGCTCTTCTAATCGCTTTTCCTTCCTTCACCCTTACCGGTATATTCTGAAGATTGGGATTACTTGATGACAGCCTCCCTGTTGCTGTGATTGTCTGATTAAAGGAAGTATGGATCTTTCCTGTTCCGGAATTAATCATTAAGGGAAGAGAATCAACATAGGTTGATTTCAGTTTCGAAAGTGTTCTGTGCCGTAAAAGCACCCGTGCTACCTCATAATTATGAGAAAGCTCCTCAAGAACAAATTCATCCGTTGATATTCCTGTTTTTGTACGCTTAATCACCGGAAGCCCCATTTGCTCAAACAGCACAGCAGAGAGCTGCTTTGTAGACCTGATGTTGAATACCTCCCCTGCTATTTCATAAATTTTTTCCTCAATATCGGAAAGCTCTTCACTGAAGGACAAACTCATTTTCTCAAGGTATGTAGAATCTATACGAACACCCGTATATTCCATCTTACCGAGTACGACAAGTAGAGGTATTTCAATATCATTATAAAGACTTAACAGATTTTGCTCTTCCAAACCTTTCTGCAGCACATTATTTAACCGTAAGGCAATATCGCTGTCCTCCCCTGCATATTCGGCTACTTCATTTAATGGATAGTCAACAAGCGTTTTATTTTTATCCCTGACAATCTCATCATAACGAATTGTTGTATAATCAAGGTATTCGGACGCAAGGTCATCAAGACTGAACCGCTGCTTTTGCGGATTAAGCAGATAAGCAGCTATCATGGAATCTCCTGTAATGCCTTTCATAAAAACGCCGTATTTTATTAAAATTACAAAATCATACTTTATGTTCTGCCCTACCTTTTTAATTTTTTCGTCTTCCAGAATTGGTTTTAATTCTGTCTTCAGAAAGTCTATGCCAAAGGAGTGTCCTGCTCTGGAAGCAATTGGGATATAGCAGCCTTTATTCTCATGGGTTGAAATAGAAACACCAATAATCTCAGACTTGATGGGGTCCTTTCCTGTAGATTCAGTATCAAAGGAAATGAGTTTTTTCTTGATGATCTCCTGTTTCAGCTTTTCAAACTCTTCCTTACTGTCTATTAAAAAATATTTCCCCTTTTTTGGCTCTGTATTTTTTACTACAGCCTGAGACCCTTTAAGCTCACCCGCGATTGAATGAAGCTCTTTTTCTGAAAGCAGGGTTATCCCTTCCTTCCTGGGAAATTCTTTAATACTGTAATCCTCAATCCGGATATCAACCGGCACATCACGCATGATAGTAACAAGCCGTTTACTTAACAATGCATCGTACTTCCCCTGTACCATAAAACTTTTTATCCTTTCATTTTCAATGTTCTGAATATTTTCAAGAACTTTTTCAATACTGCCGAATTTCCGGAGGAGATTCAGTGCAGAAACCTTTCCGATACCCTTCACACCCGGCACATTGTCAGATTGGTCCCCCATAAGGGCAAGCAGGTCAATAATATTTTCCGGCCAGACACCCCATACATCATTTACCTTCTGCCTGTCCATGCGATCTATCTCTGAAATCCCCTTTTTATTGGAAAACACGGTAACATCATCACCTACAAGCTGCAGAATATCTTTATCACCTGAAACAATAACACTTCTAAAGCCGGCCTCATGAGCCTTATCAACCATGGTCCCGATTATGTCATCAGCCTCATATCCATCCTTTTCAATTTTTGCTATTCCCAGTTTCTCTACAAGAGTCTTTATTGTCTCAGCCTGGGTAATAAGGTCCTCCGGAGCTTTCAGGCGTTTTGCCTTATATTCTGAATAAAGATTATGACGAAAAGTCTTTGCCCTGGTATCAAAGACACACACTAAATACTGAGGTTTCTCATCATTTATAAGTTTTAACATCATTCGCATAAATCCAAACAATGCTGAGGTGTTCTCTCCCTTTATGGTAATAAGGGGCCTCCGGATAAATGCATAGTAGGCCCTGTAGATAAGGCCGTGCCCATCTATGATATATAGAACATTTTTCATCCACCTCACCTCATGACTAAGTGTTATGAATTAAAATAGCAGGAAATTGAATAATTATCAAATGAAGAATGGATTTAAACCATCTGGTTTTGATCATAGATGCTTGAGTAAATGTTTCTAGGCACGCAGGTTTACAATATTTGGGGCTGAGTATGATGGGGATTTTGGGAATACTTTGAGATTCTCAAGATTTTTTTTCGTGGAATATAGCCTATTCTCAATGTTTTTTCTCAACCGGAGGCTTCGTTGAATAACGGATGTCAGCAGGTGGTCTATTTCAGTATACTTTGCTTTGATGATCCTATCTTCTCGAAAAAATACAAGATCAGGTACAATGTATTTCATAATTCCATTAATATCTTCGATAATCACTCTTTCATGCTCAGATAACTCATGAAGATTTTTATAGGAAACACTCTCACAGGCATCCTCTTCAAGCTGTTTGATGATAATCAAATTCAAATACGACTTTTTGATAAGATCGAGATTATCAAGAAGCTCACTTCTTCTATCCAGCAATATCTATACCCCCCTCTTTTTTCATCTCATTTAAATCCGGAGTCCCGCCTTTTTTTGCGATTTTATTCCAGGAACCTCTCAATTCATATGCCATTTTCCGTACAAATTTAATCGGTTCAGGATCTTTTTTTACATTTCCTTCAATTAGTTTTGTGTTAAGGAACGAATATATATTTAACAGTTTATGGCTCAAATCCCCTGCTTCTAAATTTAAGCACATTATTAGCTCCGATAATATATCCTGAGCTTTGATAATATTCAAATTCAC
>JAUVYC010000005.1 GCA_030603285.1 Spirochaetota bacterium | reverse complement strand
AAACAAGGAAATGAGGAAATTATTTCCGAATAGTCTGAAAAATTAATTCAGGAGTAGTATTGGAAATAAAAATTGGTACAACGTTGCACAATGTTCGGGTTTGCGAAAAACAGCCTGCAACTATCCAGAAGAGGTGCATGTTTGAGAAAATGATATTTGCAATCCTAAGGTTCGTACTTTGGATTAATTTGGTACTGAATTGAGGGGAAAAGAGGAGAAGAAATATCGAAAGGGGAGAGGTGGAATAGTCTATTAGAAGTAATGAATCATTCTAACACCCCCATTGTATATGACTAATTTTTTAGGATGCCTCCAAACAGCCCAAATATTTTCCATTGTTATCTCTCAGTGCAAAATATTGAATAAATACTTTCTCTGGCTTTTTTGCTATTTCCATATCAATCCAAAACTCTGCTTTATCCCTAATGTGGATAAACCATATTCAAGATTATAAAAATTTTGTTGCCTAAAAAGCAAGAAAATCGATATTAAGGTACTAACCCCTTTAAAAGTATCTTAAGATTTGCAACTCCAGGACCATCAGGAGTAATTGATTATGGAATCCATAAGGAATGCCTATTACATCAAAATAGGACGAGCAGGTAGGTGGGAATTGAGTTTTTTTTCTAAAAGTACAATGGCAGTAAGATCACGCTAAGATTAAGCTGTAAGTATTTTTCACAGTATTGATTTATAGGAGAGAGTGAATGACGAAACATGATCATAAACCGCTTTTTATAGTATCCAACCATCATACTCCTAAATGCGGTCAGCCGCTGGCTCTGAATGGTGATGAACCGAATACTTATCACAGCTACTTTGAAAACAGCTGCGGAGAACAATCTATCTTTGTTTACAACATGGAGACCAGGCAAGCAGTATTGTGGTGTGGTGATGCTGGATGGCAGCCTTTCCCGGTAGTGAATGGATTTGTTGAGGGGCTAATACTTTCTTCTGAAGAACTGGTCTGGTTACAGGCCTGTTTGGACGCCGTTAGAGGTACTGGTGTTGAGTAATGGAGTGAGGAATAAGTCCCTAATGCGGACAAGCCGCATTCTTGATTTTTAGAATTTCCTTGCCAAAAAAGCAAGGAAATTGTTATTAAGCGCCTATATATAGAAGCTTTGCTCAAAGTTTATGGGAGAGCAAAGAGTTCTATACTGAATGGATGGGAAATAATGATCACGAAACCATGGTCTAAAAAGTCCCCACTGAAATACACTGCTAACAGATGTTTCAAGTGTGTTGATGGAACCATTTTCATGAAGAAGATCCTACCATTTAACAATTTGTCACACCATATTCTTCGACAAACCGAGATTATGCAAAACGTTAATTGCGCACAGTCTATTTTGTCATCTCTTTTACCTGCTGGGCGAGCTCCTTCCCACGTTCAAATGCAAGTTTATGAACCTCATCTCCAGCATTACCCTGCCATTCAACAGGCTCCAGAAACTCCCATTTTAGCTTCTCTGTCCTTGATTCAAACTCTTTCTGTGCGCCACCTGACCATCCGAAGGAGCCAAAACGGAATACCTTCTTGTTCCAGACATGTTTTCTTTCAAACATATCAATTACACTGGCGATGGGAGGAAACATCTTATACTCATATGTAGGCATGCCGAAAACAAGCCCTGAAGACTTCCAGGCCGAGGCAAGAGCCCATGAGACATCCTCATTGGGAACCTGATGAACATGCACAGGAACATGTTCTGATCTTATTCCATGAATTACCGAATTGAGAACGACCTGAGTATATCCGTACATACTACCCCAGATTACTGTAATTTCCGGCTCGGCAGGTCCATTCATGTACCGTGCGAATTTGAGATACCTCTCGATTATTATCTGGGTATTCTCCCGCCAGATAATTCCATGAGATGGCGCAATCATGTTTATTTCCAGCCCCTCAAGCTTCTTAATAGCTTTCAGAACAAAAGAGGAGAAACTGCTGACAATGTTGGCATAGTATCTGAGAGACTCCCGGTCAAAAAAGGCATGCTCTTCTTCAGAAATCCGGTCATCAAAGATCGCTTCGCCAATACAGCCATATGAACCGAATGCATCGCAGGAAAAAAGAACCCCGGTACTCTTCTCGTAGGTTACCATGGTCTCCGGCCAGTGAACATTGGGGACCTCTTCAAATAAAAGCTCCTTTGCCTGTCCAAGAGAAAGAGTATCCCCTGATTTTACTACCCGCACATTATCCTCCACCCCGAAAAACCCATTCACCATGGCTGCGCCTTTTTTTGTAGTAATGATTTGGACCTGTGGATTCATTTTAAGAAATCCGGGAAGCCATCCTGAATGATCCGGTTCAATGTGGTTCATCACCAGGTAACCGAAATCTTCAATAGTAAGATGAATAGAAGACAGCTGTTCCTGTATGACAGACGGAGCATTACCCCAGTCCCTTACGAGATCAATCAACGCGATTTTATCACCTTTTACAACATATGCATTAAGTGAAACACCATCCGGAATTGGCCACATCCCCTCAAAGAGATCTCCAGTTTTTATGTTTGCTCCAATCCGGTAGATTCCCTTACTCATTTCTATTGCCTTCATATCATCACCTTTTCCTTCATTAGCATTAAAAGACCCGTTCCGGAATCACCGATTAACTCAAGTTTTTGCATTATATTAGATGCAGATTCCTCCTCTTCAACTTGTTCGGTAACAAACCATCAGAGAAAGATCTATGCCATTTTTTTCGAACATTTATCGCATAGACCATAGAACTCAATCCTGTGTCTTTTAGTCTTGAAATTGGTTGCTTTCTCCACTCTTTTATTCAGTTCCCCATCAATGGGTATTTTCAAATCTATGATTGAGCCACATCTTTCACAGATAAAATGATAATGCGGCGAAATATCTGCATCATATCGGTCGAACGTACTTCCAAAATCGATTTTTCTGATCAAACCCTGTTCTATCAGAATGTTAAGATTGCGATAAACAGTGCCCAGACTTAGCTCTGGAATTTCTTTCTTTAATTTATCGTATATCCAACTTGCTGTTGGATGGGAAACTGTACTTCCAAGTAATTCAAGAATTCGTTCCCTCTGTTTGCTTCTTTTATATTTCTTTTCCAAATTTAGCTCTTTGAATTCTGCTTAGTTGAAATTAATAATCGGAAACATTATTAATATTATACTGTGAATCATAATTGTCAAGAATTAATGCAGTTTTCCGGTTTTGATAAATACATCTGCTACTCTCACATTATCTCTAAATAGCTATAATAGGCGTTATTAACTATACAACGCTTTTCTTTCAGCCGGATTAATTGTAATTTTTATATACATCATAATAATAATATAAGGAAGGGATAGAAAAGATTAGTAATCCTGATGTGGACAAGCCACATTCAAGATTTAAAGATTTTTTTCCTATTGGGCAAGAAAATCGGGATTACGGTATTAAAAACTGAGAGAGTCGATTATCATTTTATTTGGGAGGGGTAGGTACAATGCTCGAATATCTTGCAAACCTCAATCCGGTTCTACAGGCACTTTTGGGAACAATCTTTACATGGTTTCTTACTGCACTTGGAGCTGCTGGTGTTTTTTTTGCCAAGGAGATAAGGAAAAAGGTCCTCGACGGAATGTTGGGATTTGCTGCAGGAGTGATGATCGCAGCGAGTTTCTGGTCGCTCCTCGCACCAGCTATAGAGATGTCGGAGGGGATGCGTATACCTTCATTTATCCCCGCAGTGGTCGGCTTTTTGCTGGGAGGGATTTTTCTGAGAATTGTAGACAAAATACTGCCTCATCTTCATCCTGGTTTGCCGATGTCTGAAGCTGAAGGAGTTAAGACAAGCTGGCAGCGAAGCATACTGCTTATCCTGGCTATCACCATACATAATATACCTGAGGGCCTGGCGGTGGGAGTCGCTTTCGGAGCTGTTGCTTACGGACTAACGTCGGCTACGATTACTGCAGCAGTAGCACTTGCATTTGGTATCGGGATACAGAACTTTCCTGAAGGCCTTGCTGTCTCAATGCCGCTCAGGCGTGAAGGGATGTCGAGGGGGAAGGCGTTCTGGTATGGACAACTCTCCGGAACGGTGGAACCTGTTGCGGGAGTATTGGGGGCAGTGGCTGTTCTTATTGCGCGTCCAATTCTCCCCTACGCTCTTGCATTTGCGGCAGGTGCAATGATTTTTGTTGTGGTGGAGGAACTTGTGCCGGAATCCCAGCAAGGAGGGAATACCGATATTGCTACCATGGGCGCCATGCTGGGATTTGCCGTGATGATGCTTTTGGATGTTGCACTTGGATGAATCGATATTCTGTTAACTGTCTGGTTAAAAATCTTATAAATAAATAAGCGGACGTAGAGAAAGAACTGGCCAATGACCATGCAGCCGGCTATAAATGAAGAAGTGGAAAATCTTTAATTGTTTAACTTACATATATTTCTTAAATTTCTTCCTTTGAAAATAGTTCCATCAGCTCATCAATGAGCTCCTTACTTTTCTCACCCTTGTTTTTAATAGCATTAGTGACACAATTGTCGATATGCCTTCTGAGAATCCTTTTCCCGACTTTATCCAGGGCAGCCCTGACAGCCGAAATCTGGGTGAGTATATCGATACAGTACTTTTCTTCCTTCACCATCCTCTGTATCCCCTTTACCTGTCCTTCAATAATCTTGAGCCGTTTACGCGCATTTATATTAACAGGATGAGGACCACTTTTTTTTAATGAATCCTGCTTTTCATTTATTTCTTTTACTTGCTTCGCAGTCTTTTCCATATATATATTTCTCCTCTCTTTCAGGATGGGTTCCAGGTGTACATGTTTCTTGTTTTCAATTTTCATTCCCCCTTTTTGAAACTTCTAAAAGATAGTATGGTTTCCTCAGAAAGGCTGAGTGCACAAAGTTTTTATGAAACAACTTTTTCATTTATTATTCACCTCTTTATATTGTACATAATTTCATGCTGTCTTGGATCTGGAAACATGTATTATTTGATAATTTAATATCATACCCTTGTGGGATATATATTAAATTTAAGTATTTCTTAGTACCTTAATACTGATTTTCTTGCACAATAGGCACAAACTTTAGTTTGCAAGAAAATCTTTTAAATCTTGAATGTGGCTTGTCCACATCAGGAATATTATAGACCACCTCCAAAGGAGGTGGCTTCCTTTTGGCAGTGATATTATTATTCCGGCAGTCAGGAAGATATAGACAATGGACGAAAGAATAGATTGTGTAATGCTCGCAGCCGGGGTTTCTTCCAGGATGAGAAAATGGAAGATGATTCTCCCCTGCAAAGGATCCACAATTATCGAGTGCAGCGTCAGCAACGCCCTCAAGGTATGCAGCAGGGTTATCCTGGTCACAGGTTATCGTGCCAAAGAGCTGGAACAGTTGTTTCACGATTGGGAGCAGGTAGAGTTAGCATATAATGCTCAGTACGAGAAAGCAATGTTTTCCTCGGTAAAGCTTGGAGTATCCCTTATTCGCACAAAAAGGTTTTTCCTCGCACTGGGTGATATGCCCCTTGTTGATCAGGCTGTTTACGAGAGGCTTCTGAGCTTTCCGCAGGCCCCGGCTGTAATACCAAAATATAGAGGGAAAAAAGGACACCCGATCCTTCTTTCATGGGACGTAGTTAAATGCATTGCAGAGCTTGAAGAAACCAGAACCTTGAGGGATGTGCTGGCAAGGTTTCCCACCCTTACGGTGTCGGTAGAGAACAATCACATACTCAATGATATCGATAACCCAAAAGATTACAAAAATATTATTGACACACGATTATAAAATACCGGTGATCATACGGTAACCTAATGCGGACAAGCCGCATTCAAGATTACAAAGTAGGGGCAATTCATGAATTGCCCCTACATGAAAATATAATCCGGATATACGGGCAGCCAAATGTGCCTGGGACATGCACACGGGCTGCCCCTACATTACATTATTGGTTACTTTAGAATTTTAAATGCTATTCTGTTTGCATTCCGAATAATACTGTTTTCATCATATCCTGTTAACCTTCCTTTTTTAACGACAATTCTGCCGTTAACAATTGTATATTCTGTTTCGTGATTAATCCCGGCAAACAACAGTGCTGCCGGCGGATCCGACAATGCACCTGTATATTCCAGCCTGTTTATGTTAAAGAGAGCCAGGTCCGCTGCCCATCCTTCTTCTATCCTCCCGATCTTTTTAAAGTTTAAGAGTCTGGCACCATTTTCCGTAGCCATTCTGAATACATTCCGGGCTGTTAAAGCATCTGCTCCATATTTAACCCTCTGCAGCAGCAGAGCGGTTCGCATTTCTCCCAGATAATCAGATGTATCATTGGAAGCGGATCCGTCTACCGCAAGTGAAACATTTATCCCCTGATCAAGCATCTCTTTAACCCGTGCGATCCCGGATCCAAGTCTCATATTTGAGGACGGGCAGTGCGCAATCGAGGTGTTTGTCTCTGCAAGGATTTTAATTTCCTCGCTATTGAAAAAAATACCATGTGCATATGATACATCTTCTCCAATAAAGCCAAGGTCTATCATCAAGCTTAGGGGTGGTTTATTGTACTGCTTAAAACAGTACTCATCTTCATCGGCCGTTTCTGCCAGATGTGTATGCAGCCTGACTTTATATTCCCTCGCTAATCGTGCGGATTCTCTTATAAGAGCTTTTGTTATAGAAAAAGGGCTGCACGGAGCAAGAATAACCTTTCTCATCGAAAAATCGGAGTTATCATGATATTTTTCAATTACCCTCTGGCTGTCTTTAAGAATTTCATCCTCTGTCTGTACAACGGAATCGGGCGGCAACCCTCCATCCTTAACACTTAAAGACATTGACCCCCGGCCTGGAGAAAACCTGATTCCTAGCTTCTCAGCAGCTTCAAACTGAATTCCCATTAGATCACCACTGAAACTACGGGGATACAGATAATGATGGTCGGTGGTGGTTGTACACCCGGTCTTTAACAACTCACCTATGGCAACCATCGAGGAATAAAATACTGCCTCTTCGTCAATGTTTTTCCATACCTCATAGAGATACTTTAGCCATTTAAAAAGCTTTTCATTCTGAACAGCCGGTAAATTTCTCGTGAGAGTTTGATAAAAATGATGGTGGGTATTGATAAAACCCGGGACAACAACCAGGTTCGAGCAGTCTATGATTTCTACTTTTCCATTCCCATACTTTTCGGAAGAAATGCTTTTTGAAATTTTCTCAATCTTATTTTCCCTGATCAATATGTCAAAGCCGTTAAGGGATATATTCTCCTCTAAAGATAAAATATAAAAGCAGTTCTTTAACAGAATCATGTGCGTTCTATCCCTGAGTTTGGGGATTTCCAACCATCTTATTGAAATCCATGATCAGTGTGTCAATTTTTGGACCCAGACTGTGAATATCATCCCAGTACTTTTTATGGCTGTACCATTGGGCATCGAGCTCATCAACTGTTTTCCCCTGCTGTTCAATCCATGTGTAATATTTCAGATTGTGAATTCTTTTTTTTTCATAATGGTTTAGCTCAAGGACGTAGTTTATCCCGATGTTCTGAAGCAGCTCAAAATCCCTGACCGCATCTGTGGCTGTATATTTTCCTCTCTCCTGTTCCAGCTCCCTGAGTCGTGAACCATAAAGCTCAAGAGAATCGGTGAATACTGTGAGCACAATATCCTTTTCTGTCAGCTCATAGTATTTTGCAAGCTTAATTGCAGAAATCATATTGCCGATGGAAGAAATGCCGAGCAAATCGAGATTATCCACAATCTCTTCGGGAATGCCCTGCTTTTTGAGATACGCTCTTCCCTCGGGTTCATTGAATAATCTGAGAAGCCGCATCGTATGCTCGTCATCTACAGCGATAACCATATCCATGTTTCTGACATTATGAATCCACGGGACATGTTTGTCCCCGATTCCCTCTATCCTGTGTCCACCATAGCCGTTCATAAGCAGGGTCGGGCACTGAAGCGCCTCACCTGCAGCAACCCTTGAGCCGGGAAAAACTTCTTTTAAATAATCGCCGCATCCAAGCGTCCCGGCAGATCCAGATGAAAGAACAACACCGGCATAGCTGTCACCATCCTCCATTTCTTCCTTGAGCACTTCTTGCATGGCACTGCCTGTTACCTCATAGTGCCACAGATGATTACCAAACTCTTCAAATTGATTGAAAATAACCACGTCATCTCTTGTTTTTCTTAATTCCCAGCATTTATCAAATATCTCCTTCACATTGCTCTCACAACCCGGAGTTGCAATCACCTCCCCGGCAACGCCTGCAAGCCAGTCAAATCTTTCTTTTGACATCTCCTCAGGTAGAATTGCAATTGACTCACAGGCGAGCAATGAGGCCACATAGGCACCGCCTCTGCAATAATTTCCCGTTGACGGCCATACTGATTTCTGTCCGATGGGATCAAACTGTCCTGTAATCAGGCGTGGAATAATGCACCCGAAGGTAGCGCCAACTTTATGTGCACCGGTAGGAAACCATTTACCGACTAAGGCTATGACCCGTGCAGGCACACCTGTAAGCTCGGAAGGAAAACCCATGTAGTTTATACCGTTAAATCCTCCGCCATTGGGTACAGGCTCGTTTTTCCATGTAATCCTGAATAGATTCCTCGGGTGCACATCCCATAAGCCGATATCCCCAAGCTCTTCTTTGATAAATTCCGGGATGAGCCCAGGATTCTTCATCTGTTCTAAGGTAGGAATGATGATGCCTCTCTCCCTGCACCTTTGGGCTACGCTTTCTATTTGCTCTCTGTTTATCCTTAGATCAATCATGCTTTCCTCCTGTGTCTCACCTGGTTTGAAACAACAATAAAATTCCCCTCAGGGAGATTAATATCCTTAAAATAGCCCGTGCTTTTCACCCGATCTTTGATATCAGCACGGTACGCAAAAAATAGCGCAACAGTTTAAGAGAAATGGTTTTTCTGTAACGAATATTGCTTCTTTGATCATCGATGGGTTTTATGACTGCCGAATATAAACTGCTGACTTCAGGTATTAGCTTCTCTATTTCTTTCCCGGATTTTTCTATCAAAATCTCTTCAATTTCCCTCGAGCGGATAACTGTCATGGCTACAGCGCCAAACGAAATCCTTATATCGCTGATTTTTCCCTCTTCTATTCTGGCAAGACCCTGAAAAGAAAGTTTTGATAACGAGTTTGCCTGTCTTGTCCCAACCTTCCTGTAAAAACCCACATTATAACTTTTTTTCGGGATAATTATCGACGTCAGCAGCTCATCATCCTTTAATACAGTTTCACCAGGACCTGTGATAAACTTCTCGATAGGCAGTGTCCTGATTTCAGCCTTTCTTTGTAGAACAACTGATGCATCCATGGCATAGAGTACGGGCAAGGCATCTCCCGCAGGAGAGGCATTACAGATATTTCCTCCCAGTGTTCCTATGTTTCTAATTGCTGGTGTTGCCATCTGTGAAATCACAATTTTCAAAACCTCAGGGATTTCCCGGTGCTCAAGAAGAGAAGCAAGACTGCAGGCAGAGCCGATCTTAATATTTGTTATATCAATCTCCACCCGTTTTATTTCTTCAAGGTGGCCGATAAAGAGCACAGGCTTTGCAAAGAAAGGAGAAAGTCCTGACCACCTTCTTCGGCTTACCATCAGATCCGTTCCTCCTGCCAGGGGAATTGCCCTGTTTTCCCTCATGATTGTCAGGGCACTCTGAAAATCAGGCGGTCTATATGCTCTTACCACAGCCCTTTACCTTTCAGGGAGGCGATTTTTATCCCTTCAACAATCATGTTATACCCCGTGCACCTGCACAGATTACCTGAAATTGCTTCTCTTATCGCGGTTTCGCCGGGTCTGGCATCTTCTCTTAAAAGCGATTCTGCTGCCAGCACAAAGCCCGGAGTACAGAACCCGCACTGCACTGAGCCTGCTTCTGCAAACGCATCCTGAAGCGCCTTATACCTCTCAGTTTTTCTGTAGCCCTCAATAGTCATAATCTCTGCGTGATCTGCGGCCCCAACAGGTATAATGCATGAGTAAGCGATCTTTCCGTGTATCAGGACTGTACAGGTACCGCACTCCCCCTCTCCGCACCCCTCTTTAACACCAGTCAAACCAAAGTCCTCTCTCAGCACGTCGAGCAGCCTTTTTAAAGGATCCGTCTCAACCCAAACATTTTTCCCGTTCAAAATAAAATTAATTTTCACCTTCCGCAGTCTCCATGAGGTATTCAGGAGTCACAGGGATTCTCTTTATTTGAACATTCAGCGCATTCTGTACTGCAGACGCAAGAGCAGGCGCAGCTCCAATAAACGGAAGTTCTCCTGCGCACTTTGCTCCGTATGGTCCATACTCATAATAGCTGTCTATGAGTTTGCTTTCAATTCCGGGAAAATACATTGAACACGGGATGATATAATCGGTTATAGAGTCCTGTAATATTTTTCCATCCTTACTATTCATTACTTCGATAGTTGCATACCCGAGCCCCTGGGAAATCCCTCCTTCAATCTGCCCCTGGATAATCCTCTCATCAATCGCTGTGCCCACATCATATACACCCCATATTCCTTTAACCTTAATCTCGCAGGTAACAGGATCGACTTCGACTTCCACAACATTTGTTCCCCAGGAGTAGACCGGATACGCATCTCCCTCGAATGTTTCCTGATCCCACCTGATATATCCCGGTTGTTCATAAACCTTATGAACCTCAACCTCCGGGGCTTTTTCCCATTCAGCCTTGAGCTCCTGTGCGGCCTTATCAAGCAGGAACCCGACGATCATCACTGTTCTGGACGCAACTGTTGGACCGGAATCAGGCACCACGTCTGTATCAGGATTTTCATATATCACATCATCTACCGGTATGCAGAGGGTTCTTGCAACAATCTTTCGTAAAGTTGTCTGAGCACCCTGGCCCATGTCAACGTTCGCTATTAGTATAAGAACTTTGCCATCTTCTCTCTTTTTCAGCTTTACCTCTGCCTTGATTATATCCTTCTCGCCGCTGCCTGTAAATGCGCATCCATGATAAAAGAGGGATAATCCGATACCTCTTAAAACCTGGTCATCATTTTTAGAGAATTCATCATATTTTTTCCTGTAATCAGACATTCCCAGGACCATGTCAGTCATTTCATCGAGTTTGACATCCTGCCGTAATACTCCGCCTGTAACAGTATGGTCACCCTTCTTGAGCATATGTTTAATCTTGAAATCGAGCGGATCCTCAGACACGTGGTCTGCAAGGGCATGCATATTCATTTCAATAGCAAAAAATGCCTGGGGCCCGCCGAACCCCCTTAATGCACCTGATGGAACATTATTGGTGGCAAACGCCCTTCCTCTTACCCGTACATTTGGTATGTTGTACACACCGGTTGCCGCAAACATGGCTCGCTGTAAAACCACATTTGAAAGCCCTGAGTATGCGCCGCCGTCCATTTTTATATCCACATCCGTGGCAATTATTTTTTTGTGGTCATCAAGGGCGGTTTTTAATCGTATGATCGAAGGATGCCTCTTGGTAGTGGCCTGTATGTCTTCTTTCCTGTTAAAAATCAGCCTGACAGGTTTCCCGGCTTTCACTGCTGCAAAGGCAACATGACCGGCAATAAGTGAAGGATATTCCTCTTTCCCTCCAAAAGCACCGCCTGTTGTTGTCTGCACGACCCTTATCCGGTCTCCGCCCCACCCAAGGCCCTGAATAAGCGCATTTTTAACAAAGTATGGACACTGCATGGAGCCGTAAACCGTTACCCTGTTACTTTCATATATGCCTATCATACCCTGGGGCTCTAAATAGATGTGCTCCTGGTAACCGGTTCTGTACTCGTTTTCGACGATTTTGGCTGCCCTTCCAAATGCCTCATCCGGATCCCCTTTTTCTATTTCATAGTCTGCAAAACAGTTGTCCTCGCCATAGATTGGCGTGGTATTTAACTTTTCGGCCTCTTCAATTGTAAAAACAGGTTTAACGGCTTCATAATAAACCTTTATTTCAGAAAGAATCTTGATGATTTTTTCCTTATCAGGCCCCACAACCAGAAGAATAGGCTCACCGATATAATTTACAACATCTTCTGCAAAGAAAGGCTGGTCATTAACAATCATCTTTACCCTGTTTTTGCCCGGGACATCATTTCTGTCCACTATATAGTAGCCCTGCGGGATCTCAGGGATGTCAATCCCCTTGATCTTTGCTCGCGGCTTTGAAGAGCGGAGGGTCTTTGCATGGAGCATACTCTCGAATCTCATGTCTGCTATATACCTGGCATACCCGCCTGTCTTTTCGGCCACATCAATCTTTTTTATGGATTTACCGATCTTACCTTTCATAGCCTATCGCCAATATTCCTGTGTTTCTCTAAAATCAAATTTTAGATTATTCTATACACCGGTAGGGGCAATTCATGAATTGCCCCTACTTAAAATCTATCTATTTTCTTCCAGAGCCTCGAAGCTTCTTTACGAGCTTTGCAATAAATTGATTCAACATCAAAAGGAAACTGCCTGTTTTCATACACACATCGTCCATTTATGATTACTGTTTCAACCACCTGGGATGATAGTCCAAAGATAAAGTGGCCGGCTGTATTATTCATCATCACCGGTGTTGGATGCAAATAGTCAAGGATCACAAGGTCTGCAAGAAATCCTGGCTCAATCTGACCGAACTTTCCACCGAAGTAACGCTCTGCAATTTTATTCCCGTTACAAAGAAACCTCATAAAATCAGAGGGCAAAAGGTTCAGGCCGGCATCTCTGCTTTTGAAATATCCGAATTTCGTCTCTTCGAACATATCTGAACCGATACCGTCCGTGCCGATCGCAACATTTTTCAGCCCAAAAAGCTTTGAATTGTATCCCACGTTATTGTTCATATTGGATTTCGGATTATGAACCAGAAATGAATTACGGCTTTCAATTATGTCTGCATCCTTATCGAGCAAATGCACCCCGTGAACGATCAAACTTTTCTCATCAAGCAGATTAAACCGTTCAAGCCGCTCGAGAGTTGACATCCCGTAATTATAATGGGAATAGGAAAGATCATATTTATCTTCAGCAGCATGGATATGAATTCCCCTCTGAGTTTCCCTTACAGCATCAGATAAATGGTTAAGAGATTCATCACACAACGTAAAAGGAGCATGCGCTCCAACAGCACCCTTGATCAAATCCGTCTCCTGATTTTTTATAAACTCTAAATTTTCCTTGATCCAGTTATCCCTGCCCTGAAGACCATTCCTGTCTGTAACCTCATAGCACAGTATCCCTCTTAATCCGCACTTTTCATAGGCAGTCTTTAAGATCTTTAACGATCCTTTAATACATGAAGGGGACGCATTGTGATCAATTACCAGGGTCGTTCCGGCTCTCACAGCATCCAGTGCGCCTGCAAGCCCGCTGTAATATAAAGAAGATTCATCAAGGGCTCTGTCAAGTCTCCACCAGAGATTCTGCAGAACGCCCACAAAATCATAGGAAGGTCTTATATCGGCAACAACACCACGGGCAAGCGCAGAATAGAAATGGTTATGGGAGCATACATTTCCGGGAATAACAAAATTACCGCCCGCATCAATTACTTTATCTATCTTTTCCCCTTTTAATTCCTTTTCAAGATCCTTACCCACTTTTTTGATATATTGATCCTGGATAAAAATGTCTGCATTGGCTGCCAGCTTTTCCGGATAGAATTGAAGTAACCGTGCCTGCTTGATTAGTAAATTCATTGCTTCTCCGTATTAATTCAGCCATAGAGATTTTGCCATTGTAAAAACTATTTAAAAACAAAGTTCAATAATTTCTTTGTATCCCCGTTAATATAGTTATATTCCTGCGTCTTTATGGTTAATATACGAAAAATCACACTGCGCCTTTATTTAAGCTCACATCTCAAAAATATATGTATACTTATTCAACAGCGTTTCAAGAATAAAATACAGGCCTAACATATCAGCCATATCCGGTATACCTGAACCTGAAATAGAATACTTTTTCAGTTCCAGCGGTTTTTCTTCTTCCGGAATACTGAACAAAACACTAAACCTGCTTGATAGAAAAGCCAGTTGTTTTTTCACGTAATCGACCAACATATCAAAGCACTGGTTGCCAATTCTGCACCCAAATCCGTAATAGATGTCATCAACGCATGATTTAAGATAAAACCCGCTGTTAGTGCTGTTTTCAAACATATCTTTTCCAGAAAACAGGGTAAACTTATCTATGTACGGTTTGCCGTTATGTGGGCAGAATGTCTCACAGTTCCCGCATTCATTACAGAAATCATCCACATGCAGAATCTGTGAAGCTTGTTTTATCTTAAACTCTTTTAATAGACAGCCTCTGGCAGCAGTACGGCCTGATACTCCCGATGGCAGGTTAAAAACAGGGATGGCCAGGCTTACCGGTCTGAATTCAAGAGCAATATTCGCCCTGTTAGGACAGGTATCAACACATTTGCTGCATACCTGGCTGCACTGAAGACATCTTTCGCTTTCTCCCAGTGCATTTTTTTTCGTCAGAGTCCGGATAACGGTTGAGGAAATATCTCTTTTTGCAATAGGCAGCTTTTTAACCGGTTGAAAAAAACACACATCCCCATGTTTCGATAAACTGTGTTCCAGCTTTTCTTCTGAGATGGTTGTACAGCAAGAGTCAGCAAGGGTGTTAGCATCTGGTATCTTTTCTTTTTCCAGAATTGCGGATGTGATTTTTTTTGCATCCGCAATTGCCTCTACAACTGCGGCAGGCCCTCTGACACAATCGCCTGCAGCATAAACATCAGGAATATTTGTCTCTCCTGTACTCTTATTGACCAGGATTGTCTTCCCATTCCCCAGTTTTATTTTATTTTGTAAAAGAATATCAGCCTCAGCTTCTTCACCAACAGCGGCAATGAGCGTATCAGCTTCAAGCGTTATCTTACTACCCTTTACCGGAACAGGACGGGGTCTTCCCGATTCATCAGGCTCACCAGGCTGCATCCTTGTGCACTCTAATCCTGTTATCCGTCCGTTTTTAATAATTAGCTTCTCCGGACCCAGAAGCTGTTGAATCTTAATTCCTTCTTCAAAACAGGCAGCGACCTCTACCTTATCTGCAGGCATATTTTCCAGATCCCTTCTGTAGACAATATAAACATAATCCGGGTTAAATCTCACTGCGGTCCGTGCTGCATCAACCGCCGAATTACCCCCGCCAATAATCAGCACCTTTTTGCCGATAAACACCTTCTCTCCGTTTTTTATCCTGGCGAGAAATTCAATACCGTTATAATACCCCTCTTTCACACTGTGATGATCAATGCCCAATTCCTTCGGCTTCCCGGCACCTGTTGTTATTATCAGATAATCAAACCCTTCATTTCTTAATTTCTCTACAGAAAATTCCCTGCTGCACCCTGTTTTAATGGTAACCCCGAGCTCCTGTATAAGAGAGACATCATCATCAATGACGCTGTCAGGCAGCCTGAACCTGGGAATGGCATACCGCACAGTTCCGCCCGGTTTTTCCCTGGTGTCAAAAAGCGTAACCTCAAAGCCTTCACCTACAAGAAAAAATCCTGCTGAAAGCCCTGCCGGCCCGCTGCCGATAACAGCGACTTTCCTGTTTTTCTTTTTTGATTTTATCTCATTTTTTATCCCGGTGATAATCTTGCAGTATTCACCCCTTCGGGCAGCGATTCTCTTAAGCTCCCTGATATTAACGGGATTATCATAATCCCACCGGACACACTTCCCCTCGCAGGTATGGCCGCAGATATAGCCGGTAATGTTCGGCATAGGATTCTTTTTCAGGATTGTCATCAGGGCATTTGTATAATCGTCCTTATTAATGAAATCAATATATTCAGGTATATCCTGGTGAATAGGACATTGTTTAACACACGGTGCAATCACACAGTCAAAAAATCCAAGCTCAGAATCAACCTTAATGGGATGTATTTTCCCCGTGTCCTTTTTATAATATGCATCAGCCAGTGATTTCTGCGCCAGCTCCTTCAGTGAGTCAACATGGACCTTATCTTCTTTTAAAGTATAATGTGGGGTTTGGGCCGAATCATTTTCCAATTCCCCGGCAATCTGATAAAATCTCATATATCCGCCCGGTTTTAAGATATCTGTTGCAATTGTTACCGGGTAGATACCGGTGCCCAGGATGTCCTTTATATTAACAACTGATGCCCCACCTGAATAGGATATGTTGATCTTTCCTTCAAACTCAGATGCCAGTTGGTATGCAAGGTGTATCGTTATCGGGAACAGCGCTCTTCCGGACATATACCTCTCTTCACCAGGCAATACATCCGTTATATTTTTATTTGCCAGTGTATTGGAGAGTTTTATGCCGAATTTTCTACCGTGCTCCCCGGCAAACTTCTGCAGATTTTTGATAAGGATTACTGCATCACTGTACTGAAGGTCGTGCTCGAATGTTTCGTCTTCGATCTTTATATAATCATACCCGCAGGTCCTTAATATTTTCATAACCTCGGCTTTTCCAGGCAGTGTCGGATTCAATTTTACATAGGTGTTTAATCCCTTTTCTCTTATTAGATACTGTACCATACTCTCGATCTCTTCGGGTGGGCATCCATGCATCGTTGAAATAGTTACAGAATTTGTCAGGCTGCCGGGATTAAAATCAGAAAAAAGTTCGGGAAATTGGTCCTGGAGGATCTCAAGATATTTTTTAATTTCTCTTTTTGGGTCAATCATCCTGCTGATAAACCCATCCATTTTTTCACTTTGAATCCCTCTCAGATCATATCCAACACTCATGTTAAAAACAAAGCCTGCAGTATTCTTTGAGTCCGACAGCTCCAAATAATTTTTCAATAGATGAATGAGAATCCAGGACTTTAAGTACTCGTCAAAGGATTGCTGAAGAGAGAGTTCCTGCGACCATTCGGTGTTGTATCCCTCATCAAATGCATCTATACAGGGCTTTTCAAACTTCAGATCATCAATCACCTGCACTGTTTTCAGTTCAATAAATCTGGCCCCTGTAAGATATGAGGCTATTATATTTTGAGAAAGCTGGGTATGAGGCCCTGCAGCAGGCCCAAAGGGTGTTTCCACTGTTTTTCCAAACATGGACACATTAAAAAAGGCCGAATCGTTATTTTTGTGCCGGTAGAACTTTGTATCAGGGATTCCAAATATTGATCCATGCGTTTTATACTCTTCAAATATCCACCGGGTTAACCTGCTAAACCCAGGGGTTTTCATTTTATCTGACATTACCCTACTCTTTTATTGCCTTTTATTGGAAAGTAGGGACAATTCATGAATTGCCCCTACATTAGAAAAGCACCAGGCTCTGCTGATACCAGGTTTCTTAAATCTTTTATATCAGGATTAATCTTGAAAGGCTTGCCAGATGATTTCATGGCTGAGTCGATGTCTTTTAATCCATTCCCTGTAACCAGCACAACTATCTTTTCATCCTCTTTGACCATATTATTTAATACTGCCTTTTCCAGCGCAGCAAGGGAAGCGACACCAGCAGGTTCGCCGAAAATGCCTGCTTCTCTTGCCAGTTTCGGTATCGATTGAATGATGTGATCATCGGTTACAGATACGGCAGCGCCCTTTGATTCTTTGATCGCTTTCACCGCGGCAGCTCCATCCCGAGGCAGGCGAACCGAAATACTGTCAGCGACCGTATCGCCGCTTACAGGCCTGATAACGCCATCCGACTCAAACGCACGCTTTACCGCATCGCTTTTTTCCGCCTGGCAGGCAATGAGCTGAGGCAGACGGCTAATAAAACCGATCTCAAATAAATCAACAAACCCTTTCCACACACCGCTTATCATATTGCCGTCACCAACAGGAACAAATACTTTATCCGGACATTCCCAGCCAAGTTGCTCACAGATCTCGTAAGAAACCGTCTTTTTCCCCTCACGGGTATACGGATTGTATCCGGTATTGCGGTTGTACCAGCCGTATTCCTCTGCTGCCTTTATGCACAGATCATATGCTTCATCATAGGTTCCCTCTACGGCAATAACAGTTGCACCGAAAACTAAAAGCTGCGCTATTTTGGCTCGGGGCGAAGTCACAGGAACAAAGATTACTGTCTTTAACCCCAGTGGGGCAGTAAGACAGGACAGCGAAGAGGCAGCATTACCGGTTGAAGCACAGGCAATTACTTCTTCTCCCCGTTCGAGAGCATGTACAATGACCAGAGCACCTGCTCTGTCTTTACTGGATGCGCTCGGATTTCGTCCGTCATCTTTCACATAAAGATTTTCCAACCCTAATTTTTTTCCGAGCCGCCCGGTTTTATATAACGGCGTCCACCCTATATGTACGGGCGGTTTCCCGGATAAATCACTGACAGGCAGAAGCTCTCGGTACCGCCAGATACTTAAATCCGGATTATGTGCTAAATCCTGCGTACTAACCTTTTTTTTAATCAGATGGTAATTATACATAACCTGCAGATTGCCGCTGCACTTTTTACATACATACTCGACATCGTTTATCGTATATTCTTCGCCACATGAGATACATTTATAGCCTTTCACTTTTTCTTCTTTATCCATCTCCAGTGTCCTTAGATAAAGTGATTTATTTCCCCCCCATGGTCAGTGTCATGACCGCTTTTGCCGTATGCAGCCTGTTTTCCGCTTCGTCATAAACAATCGACATGGGCCCATCTATAACTGAATCTTCAACTTCATTGTTTCTGTCTGCGGGAAGAGCGTGCATATACATAACATCTTTGTCTGCGAGTTTCATGAGCTCTTCCGTGCATTTCCAGCTTTTGTTTGATTCAAGCAGTTCGCCTTGAACTTCATCACTCTGATTCGTAACCCAGCTCCCCCAGTTCTTTGGAATAACTATGTGCGCGTCCCTGTAAGCTTCTTCCATATTATGAGTAACAGTTACCGTCCCACCGTGCGCCCCTGCATTTACTCCGGCCTGTTTGACACCCCAATCCGGTAAATCATATCCCTCAGGATAGGCTAAAGTTACATCCATACCATATCTTGGAAACAGTAATACCTGTGTAAGAGGGACCGATATGGGCTTTTTGTGGCTGGCTGCATAGGCCCATATAATGGAAACCCTGGTGCCTCTTAAGTCCCCGATCTTTTCACGGATTGTCATGAGATCGGCAGCTCCCTGCATGGGGTGATACAGGTCGCATTGCAAATTAAACACAGGCACTGTAGACCATTTTGCCAGCTCTCTTATATATTTATTTCCTGCGCCCCAGCAACAGTTTCTGCACCCGATGCCGTGGCCGTATCTTGACAGAATAACCGCCGTGTCCTTTGCGACTTCGCCGTGTGCTATCTGCATAGTGCTTGTGTCAAGGAAGGTACCGTGGCCGCCTAATTGTGCAATCCCTGCCTCCATTGAGTTCCTTGTTCTGGTTGACTGTTCAAAGAACATTAAAAAGATCGTCTTGTAGCTCAGGTAAGGCGTAGGAACCCCCATAGCGAAAGACTTTTTAAGGTCTAAAGACACCTCCAGCAAAGTATCAATTTCGTCCCTGGACCAATCCTGAAGTGAAATAAAATGTTTGCCTTTGAATATACTCTGCATATAGTTTGCTCCTTATAATGAGATTGCCCCGGTATCCTGGCTTACTATTATTCATTCAAGCTGTTTCTACTCCACCGCCCCTAACACCAGGGCCAGCAGGGACATTCTCATTACCACTCCGTTGAAAGCCTCCTCCCAGTAGCGGGCATGCCGGGTGCTGTCAACATCAGGCAGCAGCTCGTCCATGCGCGGCAGGGAGTGCAGGATTATAGCATCGCTTTTGCCCTTGTCGCACATCAGTTTACGTGTAACCTGATAGTTGGGCGGCGTATGGCCGATGGCTTTACCCCTCTCATCGCGGCCCTTTGTGTAATCCGCCTGCACCACCGGTTCCATATATATCACATCTGCATCTGCTATGGCCTGTTCTACGTGTTCGACTTCCCGGAACCGTAGGTTGTTTTCGCGCAATTCCGCTTTCCACTCCTCTGTGGGTGCCATATCCGGGGGCGATATGAGCGTAACCTCGCAGTCAAACTTTGTCAGTGCATAGCCGATCGAGTGCATTGTGCGCATGCGCATATCACCAATGCATAAAAAGTGCAGTCCGTCAATCCGGCCTCTTTCCTTCAATACCGTGTACAGGTCGGTCAATACCTGGGTTGGATGCTCCCCCCAGCCATCACCGCAGTTGATGACAGGCACACTTGCCCATTTTGCCGCCTCTGCCGGGGCGCCCTGCTGAAAGTGGCGTATTGCAATTACGTCCGCGTAATACTCCAGCATATGGAAGGTATCTTTAATCGACTCCTGGTAGAAGTCACCAGCGCGGGTCATTTTAGGATCGGAAAAGCCTAACACATGCCCACCCAGGCGATGCATCGCGGATTCTGTAGCCAATCGTGTCCGTGTGCTCGGCTGATAGAAAGCTGTGAGCAGGGTTTTTTCCTTGAGCATATCGGTGTTGCGCCGGTTCTCGGCATAGTGCCGCAGTCTATCACATACATCAAAAATACGGAAAAACTCCGCCCTTTCAAAATCCTTAAGTGAGAGGATGTCCCTCCCTATAAAACTACGCATAATATTCTCCTCCCTAATGTGGACAAGCCGCATTCAAGATTAAAAAGATATTTTCTTGCAAACTAAAGTTTGTGCCTATTGGGCAAGAAAATCGGGATTAAGGTACTAAATATTTAATAGAAATGATCAAATTAATGATCAAATTACACCTTCCTCCTTCATTTTTTCCCAAACCTTTTCAGGGGTAATGGGAAGCTCATACATCCTGATACCTGCAGCATCATACACTGCATTGGCAATTGCAGGTGCCGGGCCATTGATAGCGATTTCAGCAACCGATTTTGCTCCAAAGGGACCGGTTTCTTCATAGGAATTAACAACGATTGTCTTCATGTCAGGTATATCCGGTGCTGTATAAATTTTATAATCCCAGAAACTGGGATTTATCATTCTCCCTTTTGAATCAAAAATATAGTCTTCACATAGTGCATAACTGAGCCCGTTTACCACTGCTCCCTCCACCTGCCCTTCCACTAACCTTGGATTGATGGGCTGACCGCAGTCAACAGCGGAAACGAATTTCACAACATCCACTCTTCCGGTTTTCATATCAACATCAACCTCCGCAAACTGGGCTATAAAAGGCGGAGGAGATTCAGGAGAGGTATGGGAAGCCTGCGCCTGTATCTGAAACTGATCCAGATAATACATGGTATGGTAAGCAATCTCTTCATACGAAACTTTTTTTCCGGTTTTGCGATCAAGCACCTCTCCCCTACAAGAAACCAGATCATCTTTATCAGTTTCAAGCATCCTGGATGCCGCCTCGATAATCTGCCGTTCTATATCCCTTGCACATTTCTCTACAGCACCACCCGAAATGTAGGTAGTGGAAGATGCATAGGCGCCCGTATCAAAAGGTGTAATGTCCGTGTCTGAAGACACCACAATGATTTTATCAACCGGAACTTTCAGCACCTCTGAAGCAATCTGAGCAAGAATTGTATCCGATCCTGTTCCGATATCAGTAGCCCCCACAAAAAGATTGAATGAGCCGTCTTCATTCATTTTCATAGAAGCGCTTCCCATGTCAATTCCTGGAATACCTGAACCCTGCATCGCTACAGCCATTCCCATACCCTTTATCATGTCTTTTCCGCTGATTATTCGCTGACCTCTTTTTTTATACCAATCAATGGCTTCTGCGCCTCTGTCAATACACTCATCGAGCTTGCAGGATTTGATGATCTGGCGTACGCCTTCTTTTCCTTCTCCAAGTGCCTCAAAAACCCCGGAGGTCTCTCCCTCCCTGATATGCCATTTCTTGAAAAAGGCTGGTATATCCTGGTGGGTTTTTCGCGCAATCATATCGATCTGCTGATTGAAAGCAAAATAGCCCTGTGTTGCGCCATACCCCCTGTATGCACCACCAATTGGGAGATTCGTATAAACAGACTTTCCGTGAAACCCAAGGTTTTCTATTTTGTTGAACAATGGCAGCACCTTTGCGCCTACATTGGATAGAACAGTGAGAGCGTGAGAACCATAAGCTCCGGCATTCATGAGACCATCCATTTCACATGCAGTGATTCTGCCGTCATTTTTTACACCTGTTTTCAATCTGATTCTCATGGCATGTCTGGTCCTGGAAGAAATAAAAACCTCCTTTCTTGATAATACAATCTTTGCAGGCCTTTTATTCCGCCATGCAATAAGCGCAACAAGAGGCTCAAGAAAAACCTCCTGCTTGGCGCCGAATCCTCCGCCAATTCTCGGCTTTATAACACGTATCATGCCAGTGGGTATATTAAGGACTGTTCTCACAATCCTTCTGGCATGGAACGGTACCTGCGTCGCTGATATGATTACAATGCGGCCTCTTTCATCGAAGAAGGCACGGGCGGTATGAGGTTCTATTGCACAGTGGGAGGCATACTGCATTTGATAGGTATGCTCTTCGATGAAATCCGCTTCGTTAAATCCCTTTTCAAGATCACCGAAACCGATTTCCAACTCTGCTGCAAGGTTCTGCTCCGGTCTGTATACCGCACAGATCTTTGCATATTCATCATCAACATGTATCCTGGGAGACGCAGGGTCTGTTGCTCTTTCCATATCAAAGATGGGCACAAGAGGTTTATATTCGACCTTTATCTTCTTTAACGCTTCACGGGCAGTTTGTTCAGTTTCAGCAGCAACCAATGCAACCCTGTCCCCCACAAACCGTACCCTTCTATCAAAAAGAAGGGTGTCATAAGGAGAAGGCTCGGGATACCCCTGTCCTGCGGTTGTATGCAGAACTCTCGGAACATTCTGATAATGAAGGATGTCAACGACTCCTCCGATTTTTTCAGCTGCAGAAGTATCTATATCTACTATTTCAGCATGGGCAACAGGAGAATAGAGGATCGCAGTACAGAGAGGTTCCTCGGTATGAAAATCATCCGTGAATCTTTCCATTCCGGCAGAAAGAGAAAGAGAGTCAATTTTTGGAACTGATTTTCCTATAACAAAAAATTCATCCATTTTCACGCATCCTTCTGGCTGCAAGCTTTACAGCTTCTATAATCTTTACATAACCAGTACAGCGGCAGAGGTTTCCGTCGAGTGCCTTTTTTATTTCCTCTTCCCGGGGCTCATGGTTTTTTATTAATAGGTAATAGGCTGCCAGTACCATCCCAGGGATACAGAATCCGCACTGAACTGCCCCGGTTTCCGTAAAAGCGCTCTGAATCGGATGAGGAGAATGTATATCTCCCAATCCCTTAACAGTAATAATCTTCTTTCCTGCTGCTGATGCCGCAAAAACCCGGCAGGAATTAACCAGTTTACCGTCAAGCAGAATAACACATGCACCGCATTCGCCTTCACGACATCCTTCTTTTACTTCTGTATGACCATTTTCTCTTAAAACCGATATCAGGGTGTCGCAGGAGTGAAAAGAAGTCTTCAACTGTTTCCCATTTATTTTAAAAATACCTTCCATATCCTACCGCCTTAAAACACTCACAAGCCCTCTCTAATATTTTAATAGCGTTTAAATCCAGGTACAAAGTTTAGTTGTCAAAAAATAGGATTCATCCCAGAGTATTTGGAACCGAACAAAATACGTGAAGGTGGATGAACCTTGTGGAAATCCATATTAACTATACTTCCATTTTTAGTATATAAGAAGGTAAGCTGGAAATCAATGATATTATTGCAATTGTAGTTTTATCCTATTTATATTGATTTGATGCCATTCCACTCCCAAAATGCAATATATTTATCATCTGAAATCTGGCTTAAGAAAAATCCATCAATATCTAATTTCAATGATATAGCAAAAAATAACAATGTAATTGATATCCCGACCTGGCGATTTATACAAAGACCAGGGGGATTTGTGCAATCTCTGTGACCACAATAAGCAGGGCCTTTGCAAATTTCTTAGAAGATAAATACTTGACAAAATCAGGAGAAGGTGGGGATCAAATAATCTTTAAAATTTAATTTACCTGGAGGGTTTCCTTTTAATTCTAACCTGTTTTTCCCACGAAAAGGCATGAAACTCATCTTTCTCAATCGGTAGTAAATCCGGTATGCTTTTATAAAAAACTGTGCATTATATAAGGCAGTAAAGCCTTTGCTTAGATGTAGTTTAATTATACTAATAATAACGGGGGTAGACTCAGAAACTTTGGGTTTACAACAAGGAAAAAATTATTAATAGTGAGAATTAAATATTTGACCCATACAATTATCTTATTTGTAAGTAGGTAACAAATACTGCAGATATTTAAAATGGTCAGGCTTAAACTATCTGGAATCACATTAGAAATTTTTACTTATAATGAATAAATCTTGGTTCAAACAATTGTTAATAAGATATTTATAAATATTTTTTTATTTTTATTAATATATCACTATATTAAGATTAAGCTAACAAAATTTCTTATTAGTATAATTGCGATTGCAATATAATATTAAGATGGTATAATATATACTAATGAGTTAATAAATTATTTTATATAGTACAGACAAATCGAAAATGGAGCCTGCCCCACGGCGAACAAAAATATTCGAAATAAACCATGATTATCATATAAAAACACTCATTAGACTTGTTGCATGAAACCTTCTGGTCATGTTTTTTACCATCACACATTGTATACAACTTCTTGCTTTCCAGGGCTCGTATAAGTTTAAATGATTATATTACAAAGATTTAAACGAATAGTGCTTATAGCATCCATAGTATAACTCTACTTCTATCTGATATCAACAAGTCCAAATTGGAATTATGAAACAACTCGATTTTAACCAATAAAACCTCTTTTTTGTACTCTAAAGGGTAATTTCTCTTTAAATATCATCGGTTCAATCAATAATTATATCACGCAAAATATGTAAAAAGG
>JAUVYC010000072.1 GCA_030603285.1 Spirochaetota bacterium | reverse complement strand
GGCCTTGAAGACTATGAAACTGGTGTAAAGTATAATCTGGACATTGTTTCACCTCTGGACAATTACGGAAAATTCACCAAAGAGGTCCCCCAGTTTGAAGGAATGCCCTGCCAGGAAGCAAACGAAGCAATCATTTCTTATTTAAAGGAGCTTGGGGTTCTTCTTGGTGTAGGTGAATTAACTCACAGTTACCCGCACTGCTGGCGCTGTAAGAATCCCGTTATATTCAGGGCTACGGAACAGTGGTTTACTTCTATTGACGGCTTCAGGAAAGCAGCACTGGATGCTATTGATAATGTAACCTGGATTCCGGATTCGAGCATTAAACGGATAAAATCAATGGTTGAAAACCGTTCTGACTGGTGTATTTCAAGACAGAGAACCTGGGGAGTACCTCTCCCTATTTTTTACTGTTCAAAATGCAAAAAAGATATCATTAATGATGAGACCATCAATGCTGTCATTGATCTTTTTGCCCGGGAGGGCTCGGACAGCTGGTTTATCAAGAGCGCATCAGAGATTTTGCCGGATGGGTTTACCTGCCCCCACTGCGGCAGTACAAACTTTACCAAAGAGAAGGATATTATGGATGTGTGGTTTGACTCAGGCACATCCCATGCTGCAGTTTTAGAGACCCGGCCGGAACTACAGTGGCCTACAGACCTCTACATGGAGGGTTCAGACCAGCACAGGGGCTGGTTTCAATCATCCCTCCTTACTGCAGTTGGTGCACGGGGAAGGGCGCCCTATAAAAACGTCCTCACCCATGGATTTACCGTAGATGGTGAGGGAAAGAAGATGAGTAAATCCCTTGGGAATACTGTTGCTCCGGAAGAAGTCATAAATAAGTACGGCGCAGATATTATCCGTTTATGGACAGTATCATCCGATTATTCTGTTGATATCAGGATATCTGAGGAGTTACTGGAACAGCTTGTTGATTCATATCGAAAAATAAGAAACACAATCCGGTTTATTCTCGGAAATCTCAACGGGCTTAACCCGAAAACAGATATTGTAAAGAAAGATGAGCTTGAAAACATCGATAAATGGCTTCTCCATAAACTCCAATTCGTAACAAAAACAATTCTAAGCTACTATCAGGACTGGCAGTTTCATACGATAGTCAAAGAAATACTCAATTTCTGCAACAATGACCTGAGTGCATTTTACCTTGATATTGTAAAGGACAGATTATACTGCTCTGGCCCGACAAAAAAGAGGGCTTCATCTCAGACAGCCCTGTATTATACGCTTAGAAGTTTGATTTCTCTTACTGCACCGATACTTTCATTTACATGTGAAGAAGCATACAGGGTTCTTGTAAATGAGATCTATACTCCGAACGGTATTCAGTCTGAAGAGAGTATACATCTGACAGATTTTCCCAGGGTAGATGATTCATTTATCGACAGCAGGCTTGCAGCAACCTGGGACACTCTTATCGAGGTAAGAAAGGATGTCCTAAAGCAAATTGAGGTGCTGAGGACTAACAAGACTATTGGCCATTCGCTTGAGTCTGCTGTACATATCTATGCCGATGATGAGCTGTATGAACTGCTGAACCAAAATATAGTTGAGCTCGCACCCATTTTTGTTGTATCCAGGGTCAGTGTAGGCAGAAAAAGTGAATCACCTGCCGGGGCGTTTAACGGGGAGCTGGTAAATGTTTATGTTCAGAAGGAGGAAGCTCATAAGTGTGAACGATGCTGGAGATATCTTGAGAGCGTTGGCAGGAATGATAAATACCCTGAATTGTGTGAAAGATGTGTATCAGTTGTTTCCAGGTATTATATATGAATAATGTAGGGACAACCCCATAATACATCTAACCAGGAACGTAGGGGCAACCCGTTGCCTGTCCCAGGCACAAGTGGTTGCCTTTAAAATAAAACATGATTGTATGCACATGGATTTGGGCAGGCACGCGGGCCTGCCCCTACATACATCCAACCAGGAACATATAAAATAAAACATGCCGGCAGGCATACGAGTTTGCCCCTACGTGTCAGCTCTTTTAAACAGCAGCCAGATGCCCGCTGTTACCGCCAAAAAATAAAACGGAATAATATATATAGGAACACCCTGCACTGTAATCGGGGGCACCCTTGAAAAAAAGTGTGCAAGCCTGAGTATTATTGCTACGATGACTATATTAACCTCAGCAAAAATTACCGCCAGAGGCAAAAAGAGAGAATAAAAAATCAGGCAGAGAATTTCCAGAGCCAGTGATAAGCCGGCAAGAGGCACTATAGGCAGATTGGCTATAATATTAATATAGGAAAAGCTCCCGAAAAATGAAAGCATGACCGGCAGCAAATATACCTGGACACCAGCACTCACAGACAACGATGCAGCCAGAAAAGACGGCATTATTGATTTAAAAAACCTTTTTAAATAAGGAACAAGAAAAAGAATAGCAAAGGTCGCAGAAAAGGAGAGCATAAAACCCGGATTTATGATAATAAGGGGACTGCTAACCCATAGTATATTAAATGTAATCGAAAGAATATTTAAATAGTTTCTATCCCTGTCAAAGAGAAATACTCCAATACCGCACAAAACCATAAGCGATGCTCTCTTTACAGAGGGTGAATCACCTATGAAGATCATATAAAAAGTCACTATTCCAATTAAAATTATGTATGAAACAATCTGGTTTACACGAAGGATTTTAAAAAACAGAAAGAAAAAAAATATCAGAAAGCCAATATGAAGCCCGGAAACAGCAAGGATATGCATGGTACCGCTTCTTTTAAATGATTCGATGACACTCCGTGGGAGATTATCCCGATTTCCGGTAAAAAGCGCAGTAACGAACTCACTCTGCGGCCAGAGAAGCAGTCTGCTGTTAACCCTCTTTACATAAGATTTTAGTTTATTTGAAAGAGCTGTGATAAAATATGGATTTGGATTTTTTAATATCGCAAACCCTCCGGAGTGACCTTCAAAAATTGCACTGATACTCCTGCTTTTCAAATAAACAGCATAATCTTTTGCCTTTTCATACGGCAGTTCCATAAAAATACCTTCCACTTCGACCATGTCCCCCCTCTGGGGAAACACCTTCATAAAAGGAAGATTCAAAAGAATCTTTTGCTGCGTGAAATGAACAATTATTCTTTTATCCGGTTTACTGTAAGGATAATTCATCCCTTTTAATCTTGCAGTATATTGAAGCGTTTTCATTCTAATTTTTGGGTCAGATAGAAGCTTCATTCTTGCGGTGACAGGTTTATTATAAAAATAGGGAAAAGACACATTTTTGTAGAATGCATACACCAGTGAAATACTGAAAATTAATGAGAGATAGACAAAAAAGTTTGCCCTGTTAGGGATAATGAGAAAAAGCAGGGTTAGTAAAATTATGCTTGATAAAGAGCAGATCAGGATGACAAGAATGGTGGAATAAGAGAATTTCTTTCCAATATTTACAGATAAAATGCTTGAGAAGATTAATATTAAACTTACTGTCTGGGAAAAAGTGAGATTTTTTATCCTATCCAAAAATGATCACCGAACATATTCTACATAGTCAGGGTAGGTTTTTCCGGAAAGATCATGTGCCAACCTGGAATTCTTTAATTTTGATTCTTGAAAATAATCATAAAGGTATTTTTTCAGCTCCCCGATACCCTCACCTGTCCTTGCGGATACAACAGCATGATTTCTATATCTATGAAGAATCGAAGCCTTCAAATCCCTCATATTGAGAAGATCAACTTTATTAAAAACATAAAATACTGGCAGCCTGTGGGCTGAAATTTCTCGAAGCACATCATTGACTGCTTCAATCCTTTCGTCTGCACCGGGACTTGATATATCGATTACGTGTAGGAGTATATCTGCATCCTTGACTTCCTCCAGCGTTGCACGAAATGAGGCGATAAGGGTATGCGGCAGTCTTTTCAAAAATCCAACAGTGTCTGTTATCAGGGCTTTTACCCCATCCCCAAGCCACACCTCTCTTGTTGCAGGATCGAGTGTAGCGAATAGGCGGTTTTCTGTAAAAAGGGATGAATGTGATAGGATGTTAAGGAGTGAAGATTTCCCTGCATTCGTATATCCCACAAGCGTAGCTTGCTTCTTATACTGCCGATTTTTTCGCATAACCATCCTGTGGGTTTGCACCGATGTAAGTTCTTTTTTTATTTTACCGATTCTTTTTTTAATTCTTCTCTTATCGGTTTCAAGCTGTTTCTCACCAGGCCCTTTTACACCGAGACCTCCGGCAATCCTATGTAAATGAGGCCACATATGTCTTAACCTGGGAAGGGAATAAAGCAAAGTTGCAAGTTCAACCTGAAGCTGTGCCTCTTTTGTATGGGCACGGCTTTCAAATATGCTTAAGATAAGCTCTGTTCTGCTCATAATCCGGAATTTTATTATATTTTCCAGGTTCCTTATCTGAACAGGAGTAAGTTCAAAATTAAAAATCACAACCTCTGTATTATTCTGAATGGCAGCTTTTCTAATCTCCTGTGCTTTTCCCCGTCCTATATAATAGGCAGGATCAATTCTGTTTCTTCTGGAAAGAAGTTTTATCTTTGGGATAAAGCCGGCAGTTTCGGCAAGAAGGGATAGTTCGTCAAGAGAGCTTAAATCGACCTCATAATCCTTTTTTGAAATATTAATTCCAAAAATAACACAATGCTCTTCTATCTTTTCGATCTCCTTATCCTCTCAAATTTTCAAGCAGAATCTATTACGTTTTTTGTACAAGCTATATATAATACAACCATAATACATTATAAAAATCAAGTAAAATATTTTGATAAATATTTTGACAAAGATGTAAAACCGCATTACCATTCATTAAAATGACAAAACATGAAACCCAGGTTATTCTCTTCTTTATTCTGGTAGTATCAGCAGGTTTACTCTTTCTTTCTCTTACCAGGTTCAGTTTTTATCAGAATTATATACAGAATACAGATAAAAATAAAAATATTAGTAAATCCGGTTTAACTAACTCTGCTTTGTTAACCGATAATGAAGAAAGAGAGAAATATATCATCAAAGCCGTTGATATTAACAGCGCTGACCTGAAAACACTGATGCAGTTACCGGGTATCGGAAGAGAAACAGCCCTGAATATCATAGAATATCGATCAAATATTGGTGAATTTACAGAAGTCAATGCACTTCTGCATGTTAAGGGGATTGGTATAAAAAAACTTGAAAAGATAAAAGAGTATATTATTATCAAGTATTGATTTTTTCATATTTCATAATATACTATTATTATAAGTACTATATTTATTTGAGGGGGCACTAATGAGTGATAATGCTGAAGACAAATCAAAATCACTACTTGACAGTGAGACAGAGGCTGAGACCATTGCCCTTTCCAAGCATGAGCTTGACGATATACTCTCAGAAGCGGAGATCGTGCAGGAAACAGCAAACGCTGATGAAAACATCAAACCAGAAGAGGATGTTATTGAGAGCACTGAGGCATCTGGAGAAGAAGCCGAAGTTCATGAAGAAAGTGCAGAAATGGAGACTGAACCCATTCCAGAGTTCACTGAAGGGGATGAGTTTGATATATCCGGAGAGATAGACGAATTATCACCTGAGGATCTTGAAAATATCGAGCTGGAAGAGGGTGATATTGAGAGCCATACAAAGGAATTAGAGTATGAGCTGGGTGAGGGTAAAGAACTCGAAATACCCATGATGGATGAGAAGGAAGCTGAGACTGAAGAGGATCTCAAAGCTGCAGAAGAAGAACTTAGTGATATTGATATTGAAGGAATGGACCTTGAGCCCACTCTCGATGAGAAAATGGATCTTGACACGTACCTTGATTCCGTTAAGTCAGATATCGACCTTGAAGCAGCCGTTACTGGGGAAGAGGGGGAAATAGAAGAAGCACCAGTAACTGAAGAAATGGAAGAGCCAGAAGGCATCGAAAAAGGTGAAGAAGAGGAATTTAGAGAAGCTGGAATAGAGGGAATCGAGGATGAACTTGAAGTCGTAGAAGCCGAAATGGGTGATGATGAATTATTGAAAGGGCTGGAAGAGGTGGAACTTACCCTGAAGGAAGAGGTTGTACTGTCTGAAGAAGAAGACCAAATATTAAGTGAAGATCTAGACCTTTCGGCAGAAGAGGCTGAAAAAGAAGAAGTTATTACTGTAACAGGCGAAGAGCTTGAAAAAATGACTGAAGAGGAGGAAATTCTTCCGGGACCTGTTCAGCTTGAAAAGGAAGTTGAAGAAGAAGGCGTTAAAGAAGCAGAAACTCTTAAAGCCAGTGAGACTGCCATCGACCAGACACTGTTCAATGATATTACTGTTATCCTGAAGTATATGGATAACCTCCTCGGGGAACTGCCGGAAGAAAAAATAAAGGAGTTTTCCAAATCTAAATATTTCTCTCTGTACAAAGAGATATTCGAAAAATTGAACTTAACGTGAGTTTACTATTACCTTCGCTGTTTATCCTGTCATTACACCTTAAAATGAAAGATTCATGACAACAAGCACTGTCACCCATCGATATTATTCTATCATGGCGGTTATGCGCTAATTTAATTAAGGAAGAAAAAGTGAATGAAAAACTTGAACCCTCTGTACATAAGCATATAGAAAATATTCTATCAAGTGCCTTTAAAGAAAAAAGAAAAACCCTTTTTGAATATGAAGTCTATAAAATTCTTGATGAGCTCGGAATTCAAACCCCAAAGTTTATATTCATACGGAACAATGAGGACATCACCAAAAATACTCTATCGCTTTTTGGAAGCGAAAAAATCGTTTTAAAAATTGTATCAAAAGGCATCTCCCATAAACATAAACTGGGAGGTGTTATGGCAGTTTATAAAGACCTTGAATTTGTAAAGTACTCCTTCGAAAAAATGAAATCCCTGGTTGAAAATAAGGGATACAAAGTCCAGGGAATACTCCTTGCAGAATATCTGGAATATTCAAAAGATCTGGGCAATGAAATACTGCTCGGGTTCCGTGAGAGCGATGCATTCGGCCCTGTAATATCCTTCAGTAAAGGAGGCACTGATGCCGAGCACTTTGCTGCTAATTTTTCTCCGCCAAATCTCATCCTTGCACCAATCAACAGGAAATGGGCACAGGCTCTCCTGGAATCAACGAAAATTCAGGAAAAATATGTTGCTGAAGGAAACTCCGATTATATCACGAAGATTGTAAACGCCGGTATTAAGTTCAGCACCCTTGCTGCCCACTTCTCAAATCTTTTCAGGTCCGAGTCCCGTTTTGTTTTTAAAGAATTCGAAGTAAACCCCTTTATCTTTGACCCGGATGGAAATTTTATTGCCATTGATGGTTATGCCCGTTTTGAAGAAAGAGAAAAGGAAAGGGTATCAACAGCAGTGATGCCCAAAGAAACCCTTACATACTTTTTTGAGCCAACAGGCATTGCGGTTGTTGGAATAAGCTCACACGACAACACAAAGGCCGGAAACATCATTATGAAAAACATTATAAAGATGAAAAGGAATGATGTTTTCTGTGTAAATCCGAGGGGAGGAAATGTTTCAATTTCAGGGAAAACTCTACCTCTTTATAAGTCTATTTCCGAGATTGATAACCCTGTGGATTTAGCAATAATTTCAGTTCCTGCAGAGTCAACCATCCCGGTTGTGAAAGACTGTGCAAAAAAGGGAATAAAGGCAATGATCCTAATCCCAGGAGGATTTAGTGAAATAAGTAAAAACCATTCGACAGAAGAGAAAATCCTGGAAATTTGTTTAAAACATAATATTCGTGTTTTGGGGCCGAACTGCCTTGGAATTGTTTATGCAGATGAGAAAAAAGGCAGGGGCATAAACACATTTTTTATCCCTGAGGAGAAGTTTAAGATAAATCTTGAAAAGGATAAAAATGTTGCCATAATAAGCCAGAGTGGGGGACTTGGAATTACAGAAATTCATAATCTGAGAAATGCAATATCGCCCAAGGTTATTGTGAGTTACGGGAATCAGCTCGATGTAGATGCCTGTGACCTTGCAAACTATTTTGAAGATGACCCCATGGTAGATGTCCTTGGATTTTATATTGAAGGATTTAAAAAAGGAGCAGGGAGAAAATTTTTTAAAATCACTTCCAGAAGCAAAAAACCAATTATCGTGTATAAAGCTGGGCGTACAGAAGCAGGTAAATTAGCAGCTCAATCTCATACAGCAAGCATCTCCGGAGAATATGAGATTGCCAGGGCAGCAATGAAGCAGGCCGGCCTGATTGTTGCCGATACAATGATTGATCACGTAGATTTTATCAAAACTTTTGCTCTCCTGCATAACTTTAAAGTAACAGGAAGCAAAGTGGCAGTGATAACAAATGCAGGGTATGAAAAGACCTATGCCGCTGATAACCTTGGAAAACTCATTCTGGCAGATCTTGATAAAGAAACAATAGAATCACTTGAAAAGATTTTACCTCCTTACGTGAAAGGCGGCCCCCTGCTTGATCTTACCGCAATGGCAAGTGATGAACTTTTTGAACAGTGTATAGAAATTCTTTTAACCTCACAATCGATCGATGCCCTCTGTATCTCAATCGTACCCCAGGCCATGGTAATCCACACAACAGATGAGGAGATAGATACATATAAAAAAAATATCGCAGCAAGAATTGTAACCATCGTTCACAAACATAAAAAACCTGTTGTTGTCTCAATTAACGTGGTATCCGGAGCTGATGCTCTTTATAATAAGCTCGGACAAACCCTGGATGCAGGCGGCGTACCGACGTTTCTCACAGCTGAGAGAGCCATGGTTTGTTTAAACGAGTTTATAAAATATCGAATGACAAAAGAGACGAATGCTTTCAGTGAATGGTTAAAGGAATAAATCTACCTTTTTTTGAAACAGAATTCTCATTTCCCCTGTTTAATATATGTTAAACACTGATTCAGAGTGTTAACATCTAAAACTTAAACAAGGGGGAATAAAAAAATGAGAAACTTTAATTTAGCTGTTTTAGAAGGAAGACTCACTAATGATCCTGAACTTAAATACACGCAGAATGGCACTGCACTGTGTAACTTCTCCATTGCAAACAACCACTCCTATTACAAGGACGAAGAACTGCATGAAGAAGTATATTTCATAGACATTACTACCTGGGCAAAACTTGCAGAGCAGTGCAACGAGTACCTTAAAAAAGGAAGGCGTGTAATTATTAATGGAAGGATCAGGCAGGGTAGATGGCAGGATGATGAAGGCGGAAATCACTCAAAAATCTCAATAATAGGTAATCAGGTCCAGTTCCTCGATTACCAGAATAAAAATGATGATAAAGACAGCCCGGTTTTACCTGATGATGAAGAACCGTATTAAAGCATTGTTAAAAAACCATATATTATCAACTGCACTGCCCAATTTTGTAGGGGCAATTCATGAATTGCCCCTACAAAAAATTACAAAGTAATAAAGCGGTAATAAAATTTCTTCGATAATGTAAGAGAGCCTGGGAAACAGAAAAGGTGTATATGAAAAAGACCGGTTTAGGGATTATCCTTTTTTTAACTGTAGCGCTTTTGGTATATTTAAATAATCATTCTACAATTTATGCCTTAAATTTGCATGCAGTTTCTGAGGCAGGGCCTCCAGTGGTCACTGAAGAAGGAATTCTTTTCAGATTCAAAGGTGAGGACCCACCTCCCATTTATGTTATGGTAAGCGGGGATTTTAACGACTGGGAAGAGCCCCTTCTTATGATAAAAAACATGCACGATGTTTTTGTTTATATTTATAACACAAAGGAAGAAAAGGCAATCGTCCTGAAAGAGGGAAAATACAGATACAGATACCTGGTAGATGGAATATGGATAAAAGATCCCGTTAATAATAAAACCGTATACGATAATTATGGAACAGAACTTTCTTATTTCGAGGTTGGTACACCAGTGATTTTACTTGAGAAAAATCCTGTAAATGTTAAACATAATAAATATATTTTTTACCATAAAGATGATGCAGCAAAAAATGTGTATATTGTTGGTGACTTCAATAACTGGAATCCCTATTCACACCCCTTACGCAAGAATATAAGCGGCCTCTGGGAGATAGAGATTGATATAATTCCTGGTAACTACGCCTACAGATTTATTGTAGATGGGGTATTCAGAAAGGATCCTCTTGGCACCGAAATCGCTCATGACAAATTTGATAATAAATTCTCCCTTATTAAGCTCCCGATTAAATAATCCCACGTGATTAATCACGCGGGAATAATTAAATATTATCATACAATGTAGGGGCAGATTTTAAATCTGCCCGAAATATATCCAGTCAGACTTTTTAATGCAGGAGTAAAACTATTTATGGATTTTTGTAAAAAGGCTATTTACTCACCGGTTTATACGCATATGAATCAGGAACAATATATATATTTTCCTGATTCAACAACCTGTCATTCATATCATATACCATAACAGTATACGTACCAATTTTATCAAACAGGACTTTAAATGAGAATGAGGTCCAGTCAGGTTTTAAAGGAAGCTCCTTAGTTGCATAATGGTTAAGCCCCTGATGATCTATTCTAAAAATATCAACACGAGCTTTATCCTGTTCAAGGGGCCTGTGGGATTTTATAAAAATAGTCACATTCCCCCTGGTAAAGGTATTGGACTTATTTATCGGCTTTAATCTTACATAGTCAACATTTTCGCAAAA
>JAUVYC010000142.1 GCA_030603285.1 Spirochaetota bacterium | reverse complement strand
CATTTTATCAAGAAGCAGATCGCCGTCCTCTTCTCCTTCCCATGTTGTGCAGAAATATGTTACTGCGAGTCCAACATCAAAACAGCGTACATCGATTTTTGACCAGTCAAAATCAAACAGACCAACAGCCCTGTTTTTATGATATTTGAGATTACCGGGATGATAATCGCAGTGCACTGCAAGGCAAGGCAGTTCAGCGTATTGTTTCCTGTCAATCTGACCCAGTGTACTGTCAATAACAGCAAGGATATAGTCTAAGTGTTTCAGAAAATAATTATCGAACTTCGTTGTCCCTGTCCGTTTTGCATACTTCATAAGGTTCCCCGATATTGTGGCTAACAGCTCGATGATCTTTGGCTCGTACCTTCTGCCCTCAGGTTTTAAACCATAAACAGTACTATGATACCTGGCAAGAACCCGTGCAGAATCCTGCAGCTCTTCATCATTGCATACAGGGTTATCCCATGTATATTTATCATCTCCCTTTAAAAACTCGAATACTGCAATGTATATATCTTCTTTTTCACCACCTGTTGTTTCAAACTCCTTTACATAGCTCGAACCATCTTTCTTTTGTATAAGACCTGCAGAAAACTTAAAATTTTTTTTCATCAGATGTTTTATAATCGAGTGCTCAAACTTTACTTCATCTTCCCGGATTCCCCTTTTGTATCTTCTTAAAAAATACTTATGCTTTCTATCTCCTTTTATCGTATCGATTTCATAGCTCACATTTACATAACCCCTGTCAAGCTTTTTCACATCGATCAGTTCACCGATATCATAGTTTTCTGACAGAAGCACTTTCATGTGCTCGGTTATATAATTTCTATCTATTGCTTCCTGAAGCAACCGGGCACTGGATACGAGATTCTCTACCAAATTTCTGAGCTCATTCAAATTCACCAGCTCCATCAGCTTTCCCTCTGTCGGATTTATTGATACGATGGTTAATATAATGGAGGCCTATAAAACACCAGGCCTCCACTATAGAATAAAACTAAATTTCGATCTTCTTCAGCGGCCGTGCCGGTTGGATTTTTTGTGTAAGGTTTGATACAACAATAAGCGTAATAAATCCTGCAATCATTGCCATTGTCCTGAATGGGAAAAGCACCGCATCAGAACCTGCATCGTATATCCAGTACTTGAAGATAGGACTGAACCCGAACTCAGGTATTCCTCCCATAAACCTCAAGAAAAGTGCCACGATTATAGCCGAGTACACTCCCCACTTATTTGCTTTTTTAAAGAACAGAGCAGCAGTGAGTGAGGGGAACAGCATTATATAAACCAGGTCGCTGCAGAAATACCACAGAGTGTAGGTGCTCTTTAACTTCAGCGCAAGAAGCGTGGCAATCGTTCCTATAATAACGATCGCTATTCTTATGGTAGTTTTCAACTGTCTGTCAGTGGCATCCGGGTTAAATAAGGGTTTGTAGATATTCCACGTAAACATGGAAGAAGCAGAAAGAACAGACGAGTCAACACTCGACATAACTGCAGCAGCAACACCCCCAAGCCCGAGCGCACCAATTATTGACGGCACAGCATACCTGAGCACATAGGGCAGAATCAATACAGCCTCTGCAGGCGCTTCAGCACCAACACTTGCCCAGTTGAAGCTCACACCAATAACTGCAAGTAGTGTAGGCGGAATGACCATTAAGAATGCCATGATCCCTGCTCCAATACTCATCCACCTCGCAACATTGCCACTTTTCGAAGCAAGAACCCTCTGCATGTAGCAGTGCCATGGAATACCGCCGAACACATAGAGCAGTCCGTAATCCCACCAGTTCAGTATCCATGGGCCCCAGTTAGGATCTTTGCCGGCATTCAAAGGAGGGAAATACCCCTTTATAAATCCTGAACCAAGGGTGCCGAAGGTTTCATTATAGGTTCCCCATGCAGAGTTCCAGCCGCCGACTTTCGGCATAGCGAAAAATATTGCAATGAGAAGAAATACGATAACCATACTGAGCTGTACAACATCAGTATACGCAACAGACCATAACCCGCTCAACATTGTATATGCAATGGTGATGGCAGCGGTTATTATGATGCCTGCTACGAGACTGACCCCTATAATTGTTGAGAAAGCAGCGCCAAGGGCTACCATTACAGCCCCTGTCCAGAATATTTCTCCCAGCAGTGCAGGAATGTATAGAACAGCAGCTCCGTCTTTTCCAAACCGCTGTTCCAGAGGATCGAGCATTGTAGTATAGTTATGGTCCCTCAATTTTTTCGCGTAGAATATTCCACCAATAATAAGGGACAATGCATACCCCCAGCCTGCCTGTGCCCAACCCTGGCCCCAGGCATAGACCATTTCTGCTGTTCCAGCAAGATACCCTCCTCCAACCCACGTTGCCGTCATGGTAAATATTGCCATCCACAGTGGGATTGTCCTTCCTGCAAGAAAAAGGTCGGTAGAGGTGAGCTTGCCTCCTTCTATTTTTCGCCGTCTGCGAGGTACTATCCATGCAACCAGAAACAGGGAAACATAGACAACTACCATTACAACTAAACCAAAAACGAATGTACTAGATCTCATTTACTCCTCCTTCTATAGAGATAAACTTCTTATATCTTGATACAATGATATTCTCAATTTTTTGATTAGTACCTTAATCTCGATTTTCTTGCCTTTTAGGCAAGAATATTTTTATAATCGGAATGTGGCTTGTCCACATTAGGGTGGATGGTGGTGCGCCTGGCTGAAAAAAAGCTGGTATAGGTTGGTCAGCAACTTTTTTTCTCCTTATTTTCAACACTATACTATATATCCTGTTTTAGAATATATATGTCCATGGAAATGAATATGTTAGCGCTACAACTTGATACAGGAAAAAACGGTAAAAAAGATATTTTATATAATTTATAAAATTCTTAATAGATTAACAATTTTTAATATACTCTGTATTTTTTGTATCCCTCTTTTTTCTGAAACAATTTTATTGTTAAGAGCCCAAAGAGGAAGCCTCCAATGTGAGCAAACCATGCTACATTGCTTGATGCCCTGCCAACAGTAGAAATAAGCTGTATAAAAAACCAGATCCCGATAAACGCTACTGCAGGAACATTAACCACTGTAATAAATATGAAGATAAACACAAGGGTTTTTATACGTGCTCGTGGGAATTTTAATATATATGCACCCAGGATTGCAGATACTGCGCCGCTTGCACCAATGACTGGAATACCAGAGGATACAGAAAAAATAATTTGAAGGAAAGATGCTGCAATCCCACCTATAAGATAGAAGATTAAAAACTTAAAGCGCCCTACAACATCTTCGATATTGTTGCCAAAAATCCATAAAAACCACATATTTCCAAGAAGATGAAAAAAGGAACCATGAAGGAAAAGTGAGGTTATGAGCGTAATATATGGACCCAGAAGTATTTCCGGACTTAGATCAACAGCATGAGTTATCTCAAAAGGGATTACCCCGTACTTGTGATTAATAATATTCCTGTTGTATTGCCCATAGGAAAGTCCAATAAAAAAGATAATACAGTTTACACTTATAAGCAGAATTGTCATATATGGAAAGGTCTTGGTCGGATTTTCATCTTTTAACGGAAAAAACATAATTTATCCTAATAATTAAACCTGATTTCGTTAAACCAAAATCATAATACATAATCTATTATTTATCAACATAGTTTACAGCAGATTCTCTTCCCCTTTTTTCATTAATAAAATAGATACATTATATAAAGATATATAAACCAGTACTATATTTTAAACCGTCTGTTCTCAAGGAGCCTTTCATTTATGTATTCCATATCCGCGTTTATCTCTTCCGCAATATGCTTCATCTGTTCAAGGCTCAGAGTATTTTCTTCAGCAAACAGGTAAACAAGTGCCTTTTCAGCGATACAGTCAACCTTCAATGCATTCATCATAATTGGATGGGGATCTTCCCCCTTAATAAACCTTTCTTCAAAGTTATTATAAATTTCTGATTTTTTAATCGAGTATTTGATATTTCTTAATTCTTCCATTACCGGTTCTATATTCCTATTATATGCAAGCTCTCCAAGCGGTTTTAAAATTAAGAAAGTGTATTCTTTTCCTGGAAGATAATGATGTAAGTCACACCGCGTTGAATAGTTTGGGATTCTTGGATTACTATAAAACCTGTCCCCGCCAACGATAATAAGTGGATCAAAGTATAGCGCAGGACACTCCATCCCGTTCACAAGGTAATACCTGTATGTATAATAGGAGTCAACAATGCAGTCCCTATGCTCACAATAGGCAGTAAGAGGGAATACATCGGTTGCTGTTTCCATAAGGAGCCTGGATGTCCTATTAAAAATATCCTTTCGAAAATTAAGGATGAGCATCGGAAAAATGAAATTAACATTTGATTTTCTTGAATAATTCTGAATGACATAGGCAATTCTTTCATCAAAAAAGCCAGCTTCATCAACGATCCATGTCCCTGCTTCACTGTTTTTTTCGAGAATTTCCTCAAGCTCGAAAGAGTTTTCGATTCTTGCGAAATGCTCCCCTAACCGCTCGTAACCGCCGCGATACGGAAGGGCATCATCCGGATAACTTTCAAAACGCTTACTGTCAATTTTGGACCTGATATAAAATACAATCCTCCTGTCTGCTCCCCTATCAGTTGTAAGGTCTCGAACAATTTCAGATTTTTTAAGTGCTATTTGCGAGTCCCTGTATATTCGTGCAGAAAATTCTGTTTTCCCCGATCCCATGGGGCCGATTACAAGTATCCTCCTGTTCTTCTTGGTAAAATCATAATGATTAATTGAATGGTGGATGCTAAGGTCAGGAAACCCCAGACTTTTCAGAAAGCTCTTTGTCTGCACTTCATTCTCAACAATTGCCAATTGTTTTCTCTTCAGTAATCTTCAGATTATTTTTGGGTAATTACAGAATAAATGCAACTGTTCCACACTAACCACAGTTATAAAAATCATATAAACTTCGCCGATAAAACAGTACCTTACTCATCTCCATAAATACTTGAAGGACGGATAATTACTTCGTTGCTGAAACCACTCTCCAGGTCAGCATTATCAACAGCCGTTATACTGATAAAATATACCTTTTCATTTTTAAGATCCTTGATGATGAAGCTGTTCACATTGCCTGAAAATATCGGTGAATTTCCCTTATCCGAACCTCTTCCGAAATAATACCTGGAAGATGTCCCGTAATATACTTTATACCCCAGAATATCACTCTCTTTATTTTTTACCCATGAAAGACTTATACCCTGGTTCAGAGGCCTGGCTTTTAAAAGAGTCGGTGTTGCCGGAGGAAAGTCAAGCTCGAGCACCACGCTTAGCGATAGGAGATAAGGTGTATATATACCTTCGGTTCCGTAAAGCTCGGCTTTCCACTGAAAATACTTTCCGCTCCTGAGGCCTTCACTGATATCAGCATTATTTCTTACCTGAATCCACTCAGGCGTTCCGGGAAATGTCCCCTCAGCGAATGTAAATTCAGTTCTTTCCGCTTCTGGGAGAAAATACACGTCTGATATACGGTAAAAAATCCTCACCGCTGTACCCTTTTCTTCAATACTATCCCATCTTAATTTCACGATTTTAGTACCCTTGCTCTCAAGACTCAATACATTGGTTTTAATCTCTCCAAGCTCTCTAAAGTTCCCAAGGTAAAAACAGGGCTTTCCTCTGGCAATTCTGAACTCATCAATATATCCAATGTAATTTTCACCAATAACGAACGGTATTACAAGGTAGGGAGAAAAGACACCCTGTAAAAGAGTACTATTTTCATTTCCATCTGTTGTAATCCACCTTAAATTGCTCTCTTTCCCATCATAATAGAGAGTCAAAAGGCCATTCTCAGAATCATAGTGGAGAGCATGATGATGCCATTCATTTATCCGGATTTTAGAATTTTCTCCAATCAAAACATCTGACATTTCCCCATTTCTGTCCTGAAATACGTTTTCAAACAGCCAGCACAATCTCCCATCTTGAAAAAATGCCTTTATGCCTGCAAATCCTCCATTTAGTCCGACAACAGGTGCATGCCATGAAAAAACAGCGCTTCCTTCATGGACTGATGTTGGGGATAGATAAAAATCTATGGTAAAACTCTTAACGGGTCCTTTTTCAAAAAAAATACTTCCTTCAAGAGGCATGACCCTGACTGTATTCTGATAGTGCAGAAACCCTGCAGAACGTTCTCCAAACTTTTTCACATCCTCCGAAGGGAATATATTTACCTCTTCTGCCCTGTAATTTTCTGACTCGAACCGTATTTTATTCTTTTCACAGTTATCAAAATTGAGAAGAATATCCGTATTTTCATCTAACATCGGGCTGTTATCCGCTAAACGTATATCAAGTCTCCCCATAGCACCTCTTTTGATTCTTGCATCTTGTAAAAGAAAGAGATCACTCCATCCATCTTTCACACTGCCCCAGTTCATATGTTTTATCTCCGACTTTCCAATGTACTCAGTCTGAGGGTAGAGCATCCACGGAAAAAGGAATAAAAACAATATCACCACATATTTGATCATGATATTTCCCGTACCTGTATCTATATTATCGAATGTTTGCTCATTCCTGAAGAAAATTTCTATTCGTTAAAAATACCGCTGATGTTTCAACACCATATACTTGATACAGGTTCTTAAATAGGAAGCACCTTTTTCGTCATGTAATCAAAAATTAACATCGTTTCCATTAAATACGCTTCACTGCTTATGATAGGTATTACCATAACCTTACTCTTGTAAACCACTTCTCCTGCCTTTATTCTTAAATCATTTAAAACCTGATTTTTCGGCTTTTCCTTCAGTTCATTTAATGCATTCTGGAGGAGATCATTCTCCATTACTTTATTAATCGGAAGTCCGACAACAGTTTTATCACCTATATTTAATAATTTTATGAAATGCTTATTTGCATAGGTAATTTTATTTTCATCTGATACAATAATAAGCCCCTTTTCAACCGCCTCGGAAAGAGCTGTGATTTTCTGCTGATAAGTCCTCAATCTTTCAACCTTTATTTTATCAAACTTTCTCAACTGCCCTATGAACTTATTCAGCCATTTCCCTAAATTTCCGAACTCATCACTTTCAGGAAAGCTTATATTTAAATTAAAGTTCATGCTCTTCTCGCTGGAAAGCCTATCAATGATACGTTTATAAGCAACAGAA
>JAUVYC010000021.1 GCA_030603285.1 Spirochaetota bacterium | reverse complement strand
GATATTAAATTATCTTGCTGATTAAGAAGCAAAACATATCAAGTTTTTTGAAACAATGTTAAAAAGTGTTGAAAAATTCGAACCATCTATAAGTTACCCCGATGAATATTTTGCATACCTCCAGGCATATGCTGATAATATCATATTTGTCCAGGATACATTAGAAAAAGAGGTTTTAAAAATCAATAATGTCAAGGATGCTGCTGATTTCGGAATCAGAAGGGAACTCGATTCAATTCTTTACTATCAGGAAATCAAATCACTCGTTCCGGAAAAGGAGAAAGATCTTATTGACGAAATTATCAAGGAAGAAAGAAAACATTTTCTCAAATTATCTTCACTGAAAAAAGAACTATAATGCTGTCAATTTCCTTTTCGGTCGGTAGATAATATTTACCTAATTTCTATTCAATATTATTAACAGATAATTTCCTAAAATCATGAATAAATCAAAAATCACCATAGAAGGGGCAAAAGATTACCTTGTAAAAAATGGAATTAATCCTTCCTATCAGAGGTTAAAAATTTTTGAGCATTTAGCAAAATCAACGTCACACCCAACTGTTGATATTATTTACCATGAACTCTCTAAGGAAATACCAACACTATCAAAAACAACGATTTATAATACCTTAAATCTTTTCCAGAGAAAAGGTATCGTTATTGGATTAACAATTGAAGATAATAAGCTCCGGTATGATTCAAACACAGAACTACATGCCCATTTTAAATGCACTAAATGCGGAGAAGTTTACGATATTCCAGTAGAATTCCCACCCGAGATGAATAATAAAGTCAATGAACATATCGTAGATGAAAGACATTTTTATATGAAAGGTACCTGCAGAAATTGTACCAAAAATACAGGCTGAATCAGGTATAGTTATTTAAAATCATAATACTTTTTAATCCTTTCAGTGACCTTCCACCTGCAGTTAAGTCCCATGGGAAAAATTAGATAATCCCCCTGTTTTATCTCCATAATTCCGTTTTCTGTTTCAATATCCGCTCTTCCCTCTATGATATAACAGTGTTCTTCTTTTATATAGGACCAATCAAACTCCGAAGGTTCTTTTTCCCATATTCCCCAGCTTTGTATCCCACGCTTTTCAATCTCTTTCTTATCTAATTGTTCTACATTTATCTTTTTCACAGGATTCTCCCCCTTCACCGCCAAAAGGAAGCCACCTGCTTTGCAGGTGGTCTTTTACTTGATATATGATTTTAACATACACAAAAATCACAAAGATAAAAAGAAATCTCTTAGTATTTGAATGATGAAAAATATATTCTGAATACTGCTAAATAAGTATATACGGTTTATTTTCACTGTCGTACTCTATGCAGACATCAGTATCAAACACTGATTTAAGATCCTTCATATTAATAACTTCTTCGGGCTTGCCTTTTTTAAAAATCAATCCTTCTTTTAATAGTATAATCCTCTGTGCAAACCGGGCCGCATGGTTTACATCATGAGTTATCAGTACAATTGTTTTATTCATTTCCTCATTAAACTTTTTCAAGATCTTAAATATCTCAACCTGATAATTTATATCCAGATTGGCTGTTGGCTCATCAAGAAAAAGGATATTTGATTCCTGTGCAACAGCCTGGGCTATAAATACGCGTTTTACCTCACCACCGGACAATTCCATTAAATGTCTTTTCCCAAGATGCCGAATATCCATAAGCTCCATTGCATATTCTGCAGCTTCAATATCATGGGATTTCTCCATTTCAAATCTCTTTATATACGGAAAACGTCCCATCATCACAATATCGCGTACAAAGAAAGGGAGTGTTGTTGGCGGGTTCTGCGGCAAAAATGAAACAAAGCGGGCAAACTCTCTTCTCCTGTAAGACAAGACATGCCTTCCAAAAAGCAGTACCTCTCCTTTTATATCTTTGATAATTCCGGTTAGTGCTTTTATTAGAGTCGTTTTTCCTGATCCATTGGGCCCAAGAATAGAGACAAATTCCCCCTCATTTATAGAGATTGATATATCTTTCAGAACAGACATTCCATTATAACTAACAGTAAGATTTTTTGTAATAATTGCTTTCTTCATACACTCAGAACCAGTATTTTTTTTTACCGTGAATTAAAAGAAAAATAAAAAATGGAGATCCAAAGATGGACGTTATTACTCCAACGGGAATTTCCATGCCAGTCTGGAATAACAGGCCCGGGAGAGTCCGTGCAAGTGTATCAGATAACGGCAGAAAAGAAGCCCCTGCAATAACAGACGCCGGGATAAGCGTTTTATGACGCGGGCCAAATAAAAGCCTCATAGAGTGGGGTACAATGAGGCCTACAAACCCTATAGTTCCTGTGAGTGAAACTGAAATTGCTGTAATAAGAGAGGTGGAGGATAACAGGAGTATTCGTATAAATTCAGTGTTCACGCCCAGGCTTTTTGCCTGATCATCACCTAGCGACATGAGGTCAAGATCCCGAAAAAAAGAAAATGTAAACACGATAATAATACAGTTGATAACCGCAGCTGGTATTAAAAACCTGTGATAGCCGGCAAGACTCCCCATTAACCAGTATATCACTTCATGGGATCTTTCACCTAAAAGAGACATAAGGAGCACCAATCCGGATGAAAATAGATAACTCACAACTACTCCGGAAAGAATAATGGTCAACACCTGAACCCTTCCCTTTGTACTTGCAAGAAAATAGACTAAAAATACTGTTGATATTGCCCCTATAAATGCGAACACCGGCAGTAAAGTTTTAAAATACGCACCAAGAATATATGATAAAAATATCGAAAGCCCTGCACCAAACGCAGCACCGGCAGATATTCCAAGGGTGTACGGATCAGCCAATGGATTTTTCAAAATAGCCTGGAAAACAAGACCGGAAATGGAAAGTGAAGCTCCGACAATCATACCGAGAAATACTCTCGGCACTCTTATTTTCAGGACTATATCATACTGAACTTCATGAATATTTATCATGCCATAATCAAATATCTTTGCCAGAAGAATCTGAACAGTATTTTTAAACGGCACCCCAACAGAACCCAGGGATATACTCAGAATAAAACTTAAGGAAAAAATAATACCTAATAAAATCAAGCTGATATAATTTCTTTTCAAAATTTTCATAGGAAATCTTTTAAAAAGCCTCAGGATGAAGAAATTGAGCAATCTCTTTCAGTGCCTTAATTACACGGGGACCCGGCCGCAAAAACTCATCCGGATCTGGTGAGAATATCTTATTATTTCGAATAGCATATACTCTTACTATATTTCTATGAATTTCAAGAAATGTGGCCTTATCAGTAGTATTATGACCAAGGATAATTGCCTCTGGATTTAATTCAAGAAGGCTTTCTTCATTCAGTCTGAGATAATCGCTGTCAGTATCCGGAACCACTTTTCCTCCTGCCATTGTAACCAGATCTCCGGGCAATGTATTTTTCCCTGCCGCGTAAAGGGGATTATACCAGATCTCTATGAATGTTTTAACAGGCGCTACAGATTTCGTACGAATCGCATTCGTTACTCTCCCGGCCTCTTCTTTCATATTCAGAATAAGCATATGAGCCTCCTTTTCCCGGTTAAATAACTTTCCGAACTGATTAATTATATTTAAAAGCTGAGAAAAGTTTACCGGTTCCGTAACGAAGACTGGAATGCCAAGCCGATCAAGCTGATTTTTTATATGAACAGGCACAATAGTATCTAATAACACAATATGCGGTAAAACAGATTGAATTTTCTCAAGATTTGGCGTTGAATATCCGCCCATTTTCGGTTTTAAAGAGACAAAATCAGGCGGATAATTGCAGAAATCTGAAATACCTACAATTTCATCTCTCAACCCTATTGAATATAGCGTTTCCGTTACCCCGGGAGATAATGATACAATTCTCACATTTTCGTCAGGAACAGTAACTCTGACACCGCGGGAATCTACAGCTGTTCCACCCATAAGAAAGGTGTACGAACATAAGAGTAACAGTACAATTAACAGACTTTTTTTAAGATGTATTTTCCATAATGAAGTTATATTCATTGTATTAACCCACAACTCTGACCACCCCCTAAAGTGGACAAGCCGCATTCTTGATTATAAAAATATTTTCCTGCAAACTAAAGTTTGTGCCAAAAAAGCAAGGAAATTGTTATTAAGGTACTAAAGTGGACAAGCCGCATTCTTGATTATAAAAATATTTTCCTGCAAACTAAAGTTTGTGCCTGAAAGGCAAGAAAATCAGGATTAAGGTACTATTAACTGTTATTTTGTATAGGAAAAGAATTAATTCATTTCTTATAAATAAAAACAAAAAACCCTTTACCACTATTCATGGCAAGGGTTTTTAATAATAAAAGTGTAACAGTGCCCCACCCTCGAAGGTTGTTACCAGTTACGGCTGGTATCCTGGCTCCCGGATCATTTTACTCACAGCCCCTTCTCACACCAGTTTTTTTCTTTAAATATTTACATAATTAAATATGCAAATATGAAAAATGATGCGATAGAATCTCAATGAAAAGGTAGACTCAGTGCAATGGCTTTGTGCTGTTTTCATCCCCGGTTACAGTGGCGGGACCGCTGCGGCTTGACCGCATTCCCATACCGTAACATATATGGAACAGATCATTAATATTAAGAAAATAAAATAATTATAGAGAAAGTCAAGAAATACTTGGTGTCCGTAAATAAATGCCAACCTAATTTATATTATAAAGAGAGTTTCTAAATCAGACTATTACTAATAAATCATAAATTAACGTTTTTTTTTAATAATGAGGAATGTAACCTTTACAAAAATAAAGGTTTGAAAAAATTAATCTGATATTAGAAAGTTCTTATAAGAATTTTAATTAAAACTATAAGATCATCTATCGGTGAATAAAGCATCACGAATGACTCTTTGAGAGTTTCCTGCATCAAGGCTTTCCATCGCTTTTTTTAATTTGGCTTTATCAAGCCGTCCCAGTATCCTCTCAATGCTTCTCAGATTTCGTATACACAAATCTGCTGCAGTTTTTCCATCCATCCTGAACGGAAAAATATCAAGCCCTATCCACCCATCATACTTCATTGCTTCGAGGTAATACATAAATTCCACTGATTCCTGTAGATGCACACTCACAGCAATAAGATCATCATCCCAGTCACCATACGCATCATTCATGTGTACATTGAATAATTTTTTATTCATACTGAGTACTGCAGCAGATTCAGCCGGCTTCTCTTTTGCCATAAGAGAGTGACCAAAATCTATTACAACCCCTACATTTTCGCCACATTCCCGTGCAAGATACAACGCCTTGCCAACAGCCCCGATGGTCATGTATTTTCTTGGCTCTTTCAGCTTGTATTCAAGACAGATTTTTATGTTCTTATTATAATTTGCAATTTCAATAATACTTTCCTTTAACGTATTCCAGTGTTTTACATAATCAATTTGAAAGGAATAATCATATCCGTCACTCCCAGGCCAGAGACAGACTGCAGGGCACTCCATTTCAAGTGCAAGATCAATCGTTTTTTTACATATATCGATCGCCTCATTCCGTATTTTTGTATCAGTGTGGGTTATTGATCCCAGCTTATATTTCCGATCTCCAAATGTGTTAGCGAGTATGCTTGTAAGTTGAAGATTATTATCAGTCAGCCACCCTTTAAAATCTGCAGGATCTATATCAAAAGCCTGTGATGAAATAATTTCAACACCATCGATCCCGTCAACACTTCCGGCCGTTTCGATATCTTCTTTTAATGTAGTAGTTTTATCTGAATAACCTTCTGGTAAAAACCTGTCTGAGGCCCCTCCTAAAGCCCATAAACCGACAGCATACTTAAATTTTCTCATATCATACTCCTCTCATTTAATAATTGCTTTTGTATAAATTATCTGCACTTCTATTATAGCCTTACATCGGAGATTAGCGCATAATGACCTGTTTTTATTTCTTCCTTAAAAACAATAAATATTTTGCCCCGCTTTGGTTTAAAAACTATAATAAAATTATTATACTATACTATATTTTAAAAATTTAAACAAATTTATTAGTAAAGTTCTAAGGTATTGAGTAATTGAAACTTAAGAGTAAATCGACTGTGAGTGATTTTAAAAATCTTATTTTTATATTTTAATAACATTTGGTTTTTACATACCCTGTAAATCAATTAATAAATTTGAAAAGAGGAAACAAAATATGGAATTTCCCATTAAAATAAGCTCGTCTCTCCTATCAGCGGATTTCGGCAACTTGACATATGAAGCAATGCAAGCAGAAAAGGGCGGAGGTTGTGATATCCATCTTGATATAATGGATGGACATTATTGTCATAATTTTTCCTTCGGAATAGATATTATTCCCGCATTAAAAAAACATATAAAAATTCCTCTCATTGCACATCTTGAAATAGACAACCCGGATATTTTTATAGATGATTTTGTACTGGCAGGCAGTGATATGATCGTGGTACAGGAAGATACATGTCCGCATTTACCAATTACTATAGCCACTGTTAAGAAAAGGGGAATTAAGGCAGGTATTGGAATAAATCCTGACAGGGGTTTTGAAAAGCTCGAAGCAAATCCTGAGATACTCGAACAGATTGACCTTCTGATTATTATGGCCGTGTATCCCGGATTCGGTGGACAGCCGTTTTCTCCGGTTACTATCCCCAAAATTGAAAAAGCTTGCAGGATGCGCAAACATAGAAACGTACATTTTGATATAGGGGTAGATGGTGCAGTAGGCCCACACACTATACCGGAAATCGTAAAAGCAGGGGCAAATTATCTCATTGCGGGTTCAAGTATATTCAATGATGATAACATTATTGATAATATTAAAACCCTCAAAGACCTGGTTAAAAAAACCCTGGCTGAAACAACTGTTAAAAACCCCCGCAAAGATTTTGTGTAACTTTCTATATAACATCATTTATGGCTCTCTTTATTTCTTTGAATCTAAAGTAGTAAAAGACCACCTGCAAAGCAGGTGGCTTTTCCCAAGCCAAAAGGCTTTTAAAGGCATAGCCTTTAAATTAATCTTTTTAGAAATATTATAGACCACCTCCAAAGGAGGGGACTTCCTTTTGGCAGTGACCATTAACCATACACTCCCTGCAGTGCCTTTTGCCAGAATTCAACGCTTACTTTCATGCTGTCAACCACAGATTCATCACTTAAAGCATGGGCAGAATAGAAAAATTCAAAAACAAGTATGTTCCTTTCTGCACCGGATGCTTCAACAGCCTCAAAAACCTTTTCCGGAACAATGATACCTCGAGCATTATTCTCTTCCGTAAACGGCCAGTGCCGGCTTCCCTTGCCATCTGTCTGCTGTATGTGGATTGAAGGAGAAAGATTGGCCAGTTCACGCAGCCATGCATAGGGATCCCTGTCGTGCGGGTCATCAGACCGGATATAACCGTGACCAACGTCCAGACACAGCCTGACAGGAACGTGAGACAGCCGGTTCACCCTTTCAATGATAGCTTTTGTCTCTTCGATGGTGCAGGGAAGTTCCCGTGGAATCGACATGGGTTCCCAGAGAAAGTACTTCTGTCCTTCTTCTTTCGCGACATATGTAAGATAGACAATCTCCTCCAGCAGGACCTCTGTTAGAAACTTCTTTCTTTCAGGGTTTTCCCGGTCTTTCTGACTCAGGGTCCCCATATAAATCCCCGATCCTTCGATCCCCAAAAACCGTCCAGCCCTGATCAACTTTTCGTACCATCGCAGATAACACCTCCGCATACCCGGGTCAGGATCAAGAAGCAAATTAAATTTATGAGACGTCTCACCCGTTGCCCCGGTATCGATCACAACTCCTATTTCATCTGCAATCTTTTTGATATAATTACACTTTCTACCTACGATCTCATCATCAATAATCACAGGATCAAGCATATCAAATGAAAATTGAACATGTGAAATGCCCAGTTCATCTTTTACTACCCGCAGCCATTCCTCTGGCTCCGGAAACCGTCCGATAGCAAAACAGTTATTGATCCCAAGAATTATTTCAGCCATTAATCAAACCCCCTCTTGATATTTAAGTTAGATACTCCATTTGCTGATAATTGATTTTATATCTATTGTTTTAATTTACCCGTTTATCTTTTTATCTATTGCCTTAATATTCTTTAATCCCTCGCTGGCAAGGACATCCGCACTGGGAGCAAGCTGTCTCCATATTGCACAAAGCCTTGCAAGATCTTCTATATCAGGAACAAAAGACTCAATTGTAATCCAGCCCTGGTAATTGATATCTTTCATTGCTCTGTAAACTTCTTCCCACTGTACCAGACCGGTACCGGGGATCCCTCTCTCATTCTCACATGCATGAAAATATCCAAGATAATCTCCTGTATCAACAATTGCGTGATAAAAATTCTTCTCTTCCCTGATCATATGGTATGTATCCAGGTGAACTTTAACATTTGGTTCGCCAATATCTTTACAAAATTGCACTCCATCTGCAGCTGTATTCAAAAAGTATGTTTCAAAACGGTTTACCGGTTCAACTACAAGCATAAACCCTTTATCCTGTGCATAACGTGCTGCTTCCCTGTAATTCTGTACAGCCCAGTCCCACTCCTGTTCAGTCCTGGCAGTTCCGGTAAAGTAACCCCAGGATGCATAGTTGACACCTCCTATACCGCATTCACCGCCAGAAATGTCATATGCAACATCAATGCATTCTTTAAAAAATTCCACGCCTTTTTTTCTTATCCTGGCGTCATTTGACAGAGGGTTTGTGTCATCACTTAAAGTAACTGCAAAATTTACCTCCATATCATTTTCTTTTAATGCCGTTTTTGTTTCTTCAACCGGAATTTGGTCAGGGTGGCCAAGATGTATTTCAACACCATCAAAGCCTAATTCCTTTGCGTGGCCGATTAAGGGTGCATCCTTTTTGGTAAAACTGCCTGTCCATAATAAAAGCTCCAAACCATACTTATGCATACTCAGCCTCCTCAATATAATTTTTTTGTTTCGGACTGTTAATCCGGCAAGATTATTCTTTTACAAAACCTTTTTGTTTCTAATTGTTTATTTTAATCCACCGTGAGATTTCATTTTATATTGACTAATCGAGATGTCAAACAATATAATGAATTTCTTGATATATTTTTCATTTACATTGCAATTTTGCCGTATATTGATAAACTTTACTGGTATCAGATAATTAAGGGGGTAATTTATTGTTGGCCCGGGTGTGCATGGGGAACCCGGCCCGGAAGGACTATAAAAAATGATGAGTTCCAATAAAGTAATGAATATTGTTGCTGAATTGTAAATAATAGGAAAGACTATGTATGAAAGCTGCAGCATTTTTTGGAAAAAAAGATATACAGATAGTAGAAGTTAATAAGCCAGAGGTAGAGAGTGATGGTGTTCTCATTAAAATGAAAGCATGCGGAATATGTGGTTCTGACCTGCATGTATATACCTCAGATCTATTAACAGAGGACTCAACAAAAATAATAGATAATTACAGAATAATAGGTCATGAATTTACAGGCGAGATCGTTGAAGTAGGAGAGGAGGTAAAAGAGTTTAAGGCAGGCGACGGGGTCACAAGTATACACAATAAAGGTGGTATGGCGGAGTATATAGAAGTACATGGCGCAAGGCTTCAAAACCTTTTTAAAATTCCTGAAGGAGTGAGTTTTGAGACCGCTGCAACCCTCGAGCCGTTCTGCAATCCAACACACTCCTTTCATCTGAGGGAGCCGAAAGACAACGAAACCGTTGCAATATTTGGAGCCGGCATTATAGGCCTTGGATACCTTCAAATTGTAAAAACCCATACAAAAGCAAAAACAATTATTGTTGATGTTTCACCTTTAAGGCTTGAAATGGCGAAAAAATGCGGAGCTGACGTTATTATAAATGCACGAGAAGAAGATCCTTTAAAGAAAATAAAGAAAATTACAGGTGATTATTATGTCAGGTATCAGAAAAAAACTGCCGGCTGTTGCGATATTGCTATTGATTGTGCGGGGATACCATTAACATTTCAGCAATGCCTTGAAGTATTAAATCCAGATAACGGCACAGCAATCATTGCAGCTATTTATGAAGATGAAGTCTCTATAGACCCTAACATGATTATCTTTAAATATATGTCAATACTCGGATCAATGGGGTACTTTAAGTCGGAAGCAAAAGAGGCGCTTGCGCTCATAGCAAGCGGAAAAGTGGACAGGAATATGCTAATTACCCATAAGCTGCCTCTTAAAAAAGCCGGTGAGGGTTTTACTATTCAGGGAAACACGAATGAATCGGTGAAAGTGATGCTGATAAACGATTAATCTGCTTATTCGGATATATCAATACCAATGTCTTCGCCTGTTCCGCGTCCTGTTTGTCCTTCTTCCGAAAGTTGTTCGACTGTTTCTTTTACATCGAGAAGCTCTTCAGCCTCAATCCTGCCCTGCCTTGCATTGAGATAACCCAGGATAAAACTCACGAGGAGAAAAAGTGCAGCCAGGACTGTAGTGAATTTTGTCATTACATTTCCTGTTTTTGTGCCGAATGCTGATTGACTTCCCCCTCCGAAAATACCCATTCCACCGCTGCTTCCCGGCTGAATAAGCACTACAACCATTAAAAGCACACTGACAAGAAAAAAGAAAACAGTTAAAGCTAATATCATACGATACCACCTTCATCCCTATTATTTTTTAAAATAGATACAATAATACTAACTTTCAAACTTAATTATTCTAATAAAAGAATCCTGTTTAAGTGAGCCACCGCCTACAAGGGCACCGTCAATATTTTCTTTTGCCATTAATCCATCAATATTATCCGGTTTGACTGAACCCCCATATATAATTCTCATTTCATCAGAAATACTTTTACTGTACAGACCGGCTACCGTTTTCCGGATAAATGAATGAACATTATCTGCATCTTCAGGCGTTGCTGTTTTTCCTGTTCCAATTGCCCATACAGGTTCATATGCTACTATGATATCGCTAAAATGAGCAGCATTCACATCCGTAAATCCGGTTGTTAACTGTTCTCTCACAACAGATTCAGTATTGCCGGCTTCCCTCTCCTCTAAAAGCTCACCAATACAGAGGATTGGCTTCAATCCTCCTTGAAGTGCCGCTAAAACTTTTTTATTTATCAGTTCATTGTTCTCATGAAAAATATGTCTTCTTTCACTGTGCCCGAGAAGAACATAACTGCAGGATACCGACATCAGCATTTCAGCAGAAGCCTCCCCTGTAAATGCACCTTCTTTTTCATAATACATGTTTTGTGCACCAAGCTGTATCTGGCTTCCTGCAAGTATTTCTGCAACATCACTCAATAAAGGAAACCCTGGACAGATCATAATATCCCTGTCCTTTACATCTTTTGTACCATTCACCAATGCTTTCGCAAGCTCTACGCCGCTGGTTTTATTTAAAAACATCTTCCAATTACCGCTAATAAATGGATATCTCAACCTTCACTCCCTCCCTGAAAATCCAAAGCCAGATTATTGTGATTATTGATCCTGTAAAGCCTTAATTCCGGGAAGTTCTTTTCCTTCCAGGAATTCAAGTGAAGCACCACCACCTGTGGAGACATGATCGATCTTATCTGCAATACCAATCTTATTTACCGCTGCTACTGAATCTCCTCCTCCTACTACTGTTATTCCGCTGCATGCGGCAAGGGCTTTTGCGATCTGATTTGTCCCCTTTGCAAACTTATCAATCTCAAAAATACCCATCGGACCGTTCCATAATATTGTTTTACCATACTTAATCTCTTTTTTAAATGCCCGAATTGTTTTTGGACCAATGTCTACTCCAATCATCTGGGGGGAAAACGCATTACTCTCAATAGTTTTGATTGTTGCAGTCGCTTCAACTTTATCTGCAACTGTATGATCAATGGGGAGCATCATTTTTACTCCCTTATTATCTGCTTTTTTTATAAGCTCAAAGGCAAGATTTACCTTATCGGTTTCAAGAAGGGAATTTCCAACCTCAAACCCCTTTGCTTTTAAAAAGGTATAGCCCATGCCTCCTCCGATGATCAGGACATTTACCTTTTTAATAAGCTTTTCAAGAACCCCGATTTTTGTTGAAACCTTCGCTCCTCCAATAATGGCAATATATGGCTGCTCAGGCTGGGAAATAAGCCTTCCAAGAAAATCAATTTCCTTTTTCATAAGACACCCTGCAACTGCCGGCAGACGATGGGCAATGCCTTCTGTAGATGCGTGTGCCCTGTGGGCCGTACCAAATGCATCATTTACATAATTGTCTGCATATTCGGCAAGAGACCTGGAAAACTCAGGATCATTTGCTTCCTCTTCTTTATGGAATCGTAAATTCTCAAGAAGAGCAACATCGCCTGTCTGCATACCGGAAACTATCTTTTTGGTTTCTTCGCCTATAGAGTCTTTGCATTGGATAACCTCTTTCCCGAGGAGCTCTGAGAGCCTTTTCCCAACCGGTGATAGCCTTAATGATTGTTTTACCTGGCCCTTTGGTCTCCCCAGATGGCTCATGAGAATAAGCTTTGTTCCATTCCCCAATACATACTTAATACTCGGGAGTGATGCCCTTATTCGTGTATCATCAGTTATATTTCCTTCTTTATCGAGAGGCACATTAAAATCCACCCTCATGATAATACTTTTACCTTTTAGATCAATATCCTCTAAACTTTTTTTCCTGATCATCTGAACTCTCTCCTGTGCTAAAAAAGCTTTCCTATCAAATCCACAACCCTGTTTGAATATCCCCATTCATTGTCGTACCAGGATATGACCTTTACAACACGCTTATCGATTACCATGGTTGCGAGGGAATCAAAAATAGATGAGCACGGATTCTGAATAACATCCGAAGAAACAATCGGGTCTGTACAGTACTCTAAAATCCCTTTCATTGGACCTTCAGAGGCCTGCTTCATTGCGGTGTTAATATCTTCTTTTGTGGCATCTTTATCAAGCTCTGCAACCAGGTCTACAATCGAGCCGGTAGGAACAGGCACTCTCAAGGCCATACCATCAAGCTTTCCATTCAACGCAGGAATTACTTTTCCAATTGCCTTTGCGGCACCCGTGGTGGTGGGAATTAAATTGATTGCAGCAGATCTGGCTCTTCTCGGATCACTGTGTGGTAAATCGAGCAGTCTCTGGTCATTTGTATACGCATGCACAGTTGTCATCAAACCGCTGTTTATTTTAAAGGTATCATTCAATACCTTGGCAACAGGAGCAAGGCAGTTTGTTGTACATGATGCATTTGAAACAATTTTATCTTCAGGTTTGAGCATTTCTTCATTTACACCAAGGACGATAGTTCTGTCAATTTCATCCTTTGCAGGAACGGTTAAGATAACCTTTTTTGCTCCTGCTGAGAGGTGCATTGCAACCTGTTCCCTTTTTCTGAAAACACCTGTTGACTCAATAACAAGATCAACACCCAGGTCGCTCCACGGAAGTTTTGTAGGATCTTTTTCTTTTAAAACCTTAATATTTTTTCCATTTACGTTAAAACCCTCTCCTGTTACCTCCACTGTTCCTGCAAACCTTCCATATACGGAATCATATTTAAGAAGAATTCCTAGCTGATCAGGAGTAAACATATCGTTTATTGCAATAATTTCAATGTCAGCTTTTTTTTCAGCAATTCGAAAGACATTTCTTCCAATTTTCCCGAAACCATTAATACCTACTTTCACAGCCATCCTCTTACCTCCATCGTGTAAAATTTAGGTTAAGTTAATAAAATATTATTCTGCTATCAAGAACTATCTTCTTTAAGAAGGTTTAAAAATATGAAGAGCTTTAGTAATATCGCATGCAGGGGCAATTCATGAATTGCCCCTGCATATAAATATCCGGTATTTATTTTTTCCCCTTCACCACTGCCTGGGCTGCAGCAAGCCGGGCAATCGGTACTCTGAATGGAGAACAGCTTACATAGTTCATACCTACTTCATAGCAGAATTCAACCGATGATGGGTCACCCCCGTGTTCACCGCAGATACCTACCTTAAGCTCTTTTCTTGTGTTTCTTCCCCTTTCAATACCCACTTCAACAAGCTCTCCAACCCCTTCCCGGTCCAGAACCTGGAACGGATCTTTTTCCAGTATCCCTTTATCAATATACTCAGTAAGAAAAACGCCTGCATCATCCCTCGAGTACCCAAAGGTCATCTGTGTAAGGTCGTTTGTCCCAAAAGAGAAAAAATCTGCAATTAGGGCTATCTTATCCGCAACAAGGGCAGCTCTCGGAATCTCAATCATTGTCCCAACGAGGTATTTCACTTTTTCATTCTTCTCTTTCAGTATTCTTTCTGCAGTTTTCACCGTGAGGTCCTTTAATAACGAAAATTCTTTCAAAGTACCGATGAGAGGAATCATCACTTCCGGCTCAACTACAATACCATTTTTCTTTACTACACAGGCAGCAAGGAATATTGCTTCCACCTGCATTTCATAAATCTCAGGATAGGTAATGCCGAGCCTGCATCCCCTGTGGCCAAGCATTGGGTTGAACTCTTTGAGAGACTCTACCTTCTTCTTTAGTTTTTCCAAATGCACTCCCATATTTTTTGCCAGCACTTCTATCTCATCATCCTTTTGAGGAAGAAATTCATGAAGCGGCGGATCAAGAAGACGTATTGTTACAGGAAGCCCATCCATTGCCTTAAATATCCCTTCAAAATCTCCCTGCTGCATCGGAAGAAGTTTTTTCAGGGCTTTCCTCCTCCCGACTTCATCATCTGAAAGTATCATCTCCCGCACAGCATCGACCCTGTTTCCTTCAAAAAACATATGCTCTGTGCGGCATAATCCAATTCCTTCTGCCCCAAGCTTTCTCGCATTCTCTGCATCGCCTGGGGTATCTGCATTGGTTCTTATTTTTAGCTTTCTGATATTATCAGCCCATTTCATCAGCTCGGCAAAATCCCCTGTAGGCTCAGGCTCCACCAGGATTACCTGCCCTTTGATTACCTCGCCTTTTGTACCGTTTAGCGTAATAAGGTCCCCTGCGTTAAAATGTATACCGCCGATCTCACACTCGGAATCGTTTAAAATAGATACATCCGAGCACCCTGCAACACAGCATTTTCCCATTCCCCTGGCAACAACAGCTGCATGGGATGTCATTCCTCCTCGTGCGGTAAGTATCCCTTTTGCAACATTCATTCCGCCTATATCTTCAGGTGACGTCTCTATTCGGACAAGTATCACCTTTTTCCCTCTTGCAGCCTCTTCCTCTGCCTGTTTTGCAGTAAATACAATTTCTCCTACTGCTGCACCCGGAGACGCAGGCAATCCTCTGGCAATAACGTTTACTTTGGCTTTCGGATCGATCATAGGATGCAGAAGCTGGTCAAGCTGTGCAGGAGAAACCCTCATTACTGCGGTTTGTTTATCAATCAAGCCCTCTTTTACCATTTCAACTGCAATCGTCACCGCTGATTGAGCAGTGCGCTTACCAGTTCTTGTCTGCAGCATATATAGAGTGCCGTTCTCAATAGTAAACTCCATATCCTGCATATCCTTATAATGATTTTCAAGCTTATCTTTTATCCGGACAAGCTGATCATACTTATCAGGCATCTCATTCTTCATATCATCAAGTGACTCAGGGGTCCTGATACCTGCAACCACATCTTCTCCCTGAGCATTCATGAGGTATTCACCATAAAAATGCCTTTCACCGGTAGAAGGATCTCTTGAAAAGCACACCCCTGTTCCTGAATTCTCTCCTGAGTTGCCAAATACCATTGTCTGAACATTTACCGCTGTTCCAAGAAGACCTTTAATTTCATTTATTTCACGATATTTAATTGCACGCTCATTGTTCCATGATCCAAATACCGCGTCTATTGACATCCATAGTTGTGTACGGGGATCTGTTGGGAAATTCTCTCCTGTCTTTTCCTTGTAAAGCTTTTTACAAGCGGATACAATTTCCATCATATCTTCAGCCGTAAGCTCAGTATCGAGCTCTACTCCCTTTTTTTTCTTCTGAGAATTAAGAATCTTTTCAAACTCCTCGTGGACAACCCCCATAACAACATTACCGAACATCTGTATAAATCTTCGATATGAATCCCATGCAAATCGCTTATTGCCGGACATTTCCTCCAGCCCTTTTATTGCTTCATCATTGGTACCGAGGTTTAAAACCGTATCCATCATCCCGGGCATGGAAATTGCAGATCCTGACCGGACAGATACAAGCAGTGGATTCTTTGGGTCACCAAGTTTTTTCCCCATTAAATCTTCAAGCTTTTTTAGATTTTTTTCCACCTCTTCTTTCAGGCTATCGGGATATTGATTATTATTTTTATAGTAGATATCGCAGACTTCAGTGCTTATTGTAAATCCCGGAGGCACCGGAACCCCCAAATTTGTCATTTCTGCCAGATTTGCACCCTTCCCTCCAAGCTTTTCCTTCATATCTGCACGTCCTTCAGCTCTGCCGTCACCAAAGAAGTATACGAGCTTCTCATCAGCCATATAATATCCCTCCGTTTATTTCTTAATTTTGCATAATATATTGCCTATCATTTTGCGGGTCAAGATTTACTGCCAGGAGGAAGCCACCTGCTTTGGAGGTAGGCTTTTACTCTCAACCAGGGACGATCTTTGAGATATCGATGATGTCAGAAAAAATATTAACAATTTTTTTTAATAAACCTACCCT
>JAUVYC010000139.1 GCA_030603285.1 Spirochaetota bacterium | reverse complement strand
CCTCAAAAAAAGGTACTTTCAGAATATAAAAAATTATATGAGGAGAAATTCAATGAACCGGTAAGCACCTTTGGCGGCCATGCATGGGATGCAATGTGGATTCTTAAAAATGTACTTGAAAAAGCAGGTGCAGATAAAGCCGCCATCCGTGACGCGATAGAAAATACGAAAAATTTTGCTGGAACCGGCGGTGTATTTAATTATTCAAAAACTGACCATAATGGCTTAACAAAAGAGGCATTTGAAATGCTCACGGTAAAGAACGGGCAATTTACAGTTCTCGAAGACTAAACCTGTTTTATTCTGAAAATAGATCAATCCAATCGTAAGTAGGGGCAATTCATGAATTGCCCCTACATTTGTTATATCACATATATCAGCAACCATGTAACCGGAGGATTGATGAATATCGGTATCCAACTTCTTCAATATACACTTTCAGGTATAACAATTGGAAGTATATATGCAATGGTGGCAATTGGATTTAATATAATTTATAATTCTACAGGAATCATCAACTTTGCTCAGGGCGATTTTGTAATGCTTGGTGGAATGATTGCGGTCTATTTCTATAAATCGCTGCATGTACCCCTGTTCCTGTCCGGCCTCTGTGCAGTATCTATTGTCATGTGTATCGGAATGCTTTTTGAACGCTTTGCTATTCAAATTGTTAAGAATTCTTCTATCATCACTCTCATAATAATCACTATTGCGGCTTCGATTCTTTTCAAAGGCGGTGCAATGTTTATCTGGGGAAAAGATGCGTATATCCTCCCCTCATTCAGCGGCGATACACCTTTTATGCTGTTTGGTGCAACGATCCTTCCCCAGACATTATGGATACTGGGTTTCCTGTTCCTTATTGTGTCAGCCCTTACGGTTTTCTTTAGATTTACTATTGTTGGAAAGGCAATGAAAGCCTGTTCATTTAATAAAAGAGCTGCCCGTATTGTCGGGATTAACGTAAATAGAATGATTCTCCTCTCATTTGCATTGAGCGCACTCATCGGAGGCATAGCAGGAGTAATCGTAACACCAATAACACTGGCACATTATGATAGAGGGTCCCTGCTGGGACTGAAAGGATTCGGAACAGCAATACTCGGGGGACTTGGTAATATGGAAGGCGCTATAGCTGCAGGAATCATTATAGGACTCCTCGAGTGCTATTCAGCCGGACTTATCTCGAGCGGGTATAAGGATGCCATTGCTCTCATTACCCTCCTGATGGTGCTCTTTTTCAGGCCCGGTGGGATCTTTGCGAAAAAAGCAGAACAGGCACTTAAAAGCTATTAGTCGAATTTGCTGCTTTGCAATACCCGGAGATGGATGAAAATATGGCGTTAATCCAGTCGAATCTGGTATATCCGACTGTCACCGCCATGATGATTGATTTAAGAATATCCTTATGTGGACAAGCCACATTCTTGATTTTAAAGATTTTCTTGCCCAAAAAGCAAGAAAATCAGTATTAAGGTACTAACTCAGCAATAATGCAAAATAAAAAAAATGAGCTGAAAATGAACTCGCTATTAAAGACTTCCTATGCAAAAGCATGTCTTACTTTTATTTTTTCTATTATTCTTATGGTCACCCTGAGAAATCCTTACTACGTAGGTGTTCTTGTATTTCTGGGTATATATATTATTATCACGACAGGATTGAGTCTGTTAATGGGATATACAGGTCAGATATCCCTTGGGCAGGCAGCTTTTTTTGGAATCGGTGCCTATACTACCGGAATCCTCACTACCAAACTTCACATGCCCATCATTTTATCTTTTCCACTCAGCTTTATCCTGACTGTAATCATCGCTTTCATAGTAGGGATACCAACCCTGAGGTTAAAAGGGCATTACCTCGCAATGGCAACACTCGGCCTTGGAGAAATTGTCCATATCGTATTCAATGAACTTCTATCTCTTACAGGAGGCCCATCAGGGTTTGGTAATATCCCCCTCATAAAGATTTTTGGTATAGAATTAGACAATGACTTTAAATACTATATTTTTGTCTGGGCTATTGTATCATTTATCCTTTTTCTATCATTAAATATTGTTCATTCCCGCATTGGAAGGGCCCTCAAAGCGATCCATAAGGGAGAAATAACTGCATCTACCATTGGAATAAATACTGCCCGTTTAAAACTCTATATATTTGTGCTTGGTGCAGGATACGCTTCTGTTGCAGGGTTTCTCTATGCACATTACATAACCTTTTTGAGTCCGGGAACTTTCAGCCTTAGATTTTCAATACTCCTTGTCACCATGGTTGCTGTAGGGGGAATGGAAAACATATGGGGAGCAGTAATCGGGACATCTGTGCTGACTGTTTTACCCGAATACCTCAGATTTTTTAAAGATTTTGACATTCTGATCTATGGTATAATTCTCATGGCAATCATGTTAACAAGGCCTGAGGGATTATATGGGATCAAAATACCCTTAAAGAGAACAGGAAATAATGGCTGATATACTGACAATAAAAAACGTCTCAAAATCTTTTGGAGGGTTAAAGGCAATTACAGACCTTTTCTTTGAAACACAGGAAGGAAGTATTACTGCCATCATAGGTCCGAACGGTGCAGGAAAAACAACTCTCTTTAATCTCATAAGCGGACTTTACAAGGCTGATTCCGGGAGTATTTTCTTTAAAAACTTACGTATTGATACATTAAAGCCCCATAAAATTCCATATCTCGGTATTGCCAGGACCTTTCAAAAATTGAGTGTGTTTCCCAACATGAATGTGCTTGAAAACATAATGGTGGGAAGGTATTCACTCTCTTCTTCAGGATTCTTCACATGCGCATTCAACTTAAAACGATATAGAAAAGAAGAAAGAGATATACGGGAGAAAGCACTCTTCTGGCTTGATTTTATGAATATAGATCACATCTGGAACAAGAATATCAAGGAGATTCCTTTTGAAAAACAACGGATTGTTGAAATCACTCGCGCAGTTGTCAGCGAACCTGAGCTCATCCTTTTAGATGAACCGGCAGCAGGTTTAAATATTACGGAAACGAAAAATCTTATAGATACAATTAATAAAATACGGGAACTTGGCAAAACTGTTCTTATTGTTGAACACGATATAGATCTTATTATGGAGATATCGGACAAAATAATCGTACTCAACTTTGGTCATAAAATAGCAGATGGACAGCCAAAAGATGTTCAAAAAGATGAAAGAGTTATCTCTGTATATTTAGGGAAAGAGTTCTCAAAATAGTTACGTGTAAGGTAATGATGAAATGTTAACAGTCAGATCACTCAAATCCTACTATGAATCGATATGTGCCCTGAAAGCTGTATCCCTGCATATCGAAAAAGGGGAGATTGTTACATTAATCGGCGCGAACGGGTCCGGAAAATCAACCCTTCTCAATTCCATTATTGGGTTAATACCCAGGATAACCGGTACAATACTCTTTGAAGGCAAGGAGATACAGGGCCTTTCATCATATACTATTGTAAAATTAGGAATAGCTCTGGCACCTGAAGGCAGGCAGCTTTTTTCCCCCATGAGTGTGCTGGATAACCTTATTCTGGGGACCTACCATTACTACAGTTTTAAAAACAGACAAAAACTTAATGATAAAATTGAATGGATTTTTGAGCTCTTCCCTCTTCTCGGAAAAAGGAAAAAACAGCTTGCCGGAACACTCTCAGGTGGTGAACAGCAGATGCTCTCGATATCCCGCGCCCTCATGTCCGAACCAAGGCTCCTCCTTCTGGATGAGCCATCAACCGGTCTTGCACCGAAAATCATTGAAAATATTTTTCGGACCCTCACCGAACTGAAAGAAAAAACTAATCTGACTATTTTTCTCGTAGAACAGAATGTAAATCTCGCACTTGATATCTGCCAGAGAGGTTATGTTATTGAAACAGGACAGATCATTCTTTCAGGAGAGAAAGAAGAACTCATGAACAATAAAGAAGTTTTAAGGGCGTATCTTGGAAAAGAATGAATTTTTGTAAAGGGGTAATATATGCCAGTTTGGAATGAAAAATACGAAACAATGAAAAGAGAAGAACTTGCCCAGCTCCAGCTTGAGAGGCTTCAGGAGACCCTGATCCGTGTTTACCGGAGAGTTTCATACTACCACAACCTTTTCAATAAAATCAATTTTGACCCGCTTGATGTTTCCACTCTCAGTGATTTAAAAAAGATTCCCTATACAACAAAGGACACACTTCGTCTTGCTTACCCGTACGATATGTTTGCAGTTCCATTAAGAGAGGTAGTACGGATACAGTCTACATATGGGACTACCGGACAGCCGCTTATTGTCGGCTATACGAAGAATGATATAGGTCACTGGACAGAACTCACTGCCCGTGTTCTTTCCGCAGGTGGTGTAACAGAGGATGACATTATACAGATCTGCTTCCCTTACGGGCTTTTTACCGGCGGACTTGGGTTTCACTATGGTGCCGAACGAATCGGTGCCTCAGTAATTCCAAGCTCCGAAGCAGATATTGAAAACCAGATAATAATAATGAAAGATTACCGTACAACCGCCCTAACCTGTACTCCGAGCCATGCAGCATGGCTCTGTGAGGTTTTGGAAGAAAAAGGGGTTACTCCGGCTGAGCTCTCATTGAGAAAAGGATTATTTGGTGCAGAGCCATGGAGTGAATCCCTTCGAAAAGAGATCGAAGAAAATCTGGCTATCTCAGCCACCGATAATTACGGTATCACAGAGATTATAGGCCCGGGAATATCATTTGAATGTGCTAATAAAAGCGGTCTCCACATTTCAGAAGATCATTTTATTCCTGAAATAATAAACCCGGATACCGGTGATGTTCTTGGCTGGGGGGAAAAAGGCGAGCTTGTCATTACAACAATTACAAAAGAGGCTTATCCGCTTATACGGTACAGGACCGGAGATATTACCCATTTGTCGTATGAGGGGTGCAGCTGCGGAAGAACCTTCGTCAAAATGGAAAGAGTTTTTGAACGGAACGATGATATGATTATTTTGAACGGACAGAATATGTTTCCTTTACAGTTTGAGCAGATATTGACAGAAGTAATCGGCAGGACTCCAAACTATCAACTTATTATCGATAAAAAAGACAATCTTGATAAACTGGAAATCCAGATTGAAGTTTCCGGTGACTTCTTCTTCGATGAAATGAAAAAGCTGACCAAAATTGAACTTCAAATAATTAAAGGGGTAAAAGAGCGTTTTGATTTTATTCCTGAAATTAAGCTCATAGAACCAAAGACAATTAAGAGGTATTTGAAAAAGCAAAAGGTTATTGACAGAAGGTATCACTAATGTGGACAAGCCACATTCAAGATTATAAAAATATTTTCTTGCCTAAAAGGCAAGAAAATCGGTATAAAGGTACTAGCCCGCATTTATCACAAATACCTGTAAATATTAAAAACTGCTGGCTTTAGCGGTTTTCTCACTCCTAATTACATTCTGTGTCTGATACTGTAATGTATTGCTAAATCATTAATAAACTATTCTGTTTTTCAATTTGTGAGAAACCTGCACCAGACTGATTTTTCCCTTTTGGTTTGAAAATAGCTTTTTTACTTTTTCTGAAATACTATTCCATCATCTGCATATTCAATTATGATATTATCGTTTTCTTTAACTGTTCCTCGGATAATCTCTTTTGCAAGCGGTGTCTCAACATAATTCTGCAAAACCCTTTTTAAAGGGCGTGCGCCGAAGTTTACATCAAACCCTTTTTCTGCCAGAAAGTTTATAGCACTATCCCGAACCTCAAGAGAAATGCCTTTATCCGCAATACGATTTATAAGATGCCCAAGCTGAAGTTTTGCAATACTGATAATATGATCTCTTGTAAGGGAGTGAAATACTACGATCTCATCTATTCTATTTAAAAACTCAGGCCGGAAACTCTTTTTTAGCACATCCATTACAACATTTTTCATTTCTTCATAATCTTTCCCCTTATTTTCATAATCATCAAGGATATATTCGGAGCCAAGATTGGATGTCATAATAACCGCAGTGTTCTTAAAGTCAACTGTTCTTCCATGGGAATCTGTAAGTCTGCCATCCTCAAATATCTGCAGCAGGATGTTAAAAACATCGGGATGCGCCTTTTCTATTTCATCGAGCAGTATAACTGAGTAAGGCTTTCTCCGTATCGCCTCTGTCAACTGGCCGCCTTCATCATAGCCTACATAACCGGGAGGTGCACCGATGAGTTTTGCAACTGTATGCCTTTCCATATACTCTGACATATCAATGCGAATCATATTCTTTTCATTATCAAAAAGAAACTCTGCCAGGGTTCGTGCAAGCTCAGTTTTTCCAACACCAGTCGGCCCAAGAAATATAAAACTCCCTATCGGCCTGTTTGGGTCCTTGATCCCTGCCCGTGCCCGGAGTATTGCATCAGAGACAGCTTTAACAGCCTCGTACTGTCCTATCACACGTTTGTGGAGATGATCCTCAAGAGCCAGCAATTTTTCCATCTCTCCCTGTATGAGCTTTGATACAGGTATACCGGTCCATTTCGCAACAACAGCGGCAATATCCTCCTCATCAACCTCTTCTTTCAGCAGTTTATTACCTCCGGTTTCATCCATCTTTTTTCTCAATTCCTCACGCTCATTTTCAAGCTGAATCAATCTCCCGTACTTCAGTTCAGCAGCCTTATTCAGATCGTAGTTCCTCTCCGCCTTTTCAATCTCAAACTTTACCTCTTCAATTTTGCTTTTCAAATCTCGCAAATGTCCGAGTTGTTTTTTCTCTCCTTCCCACCTTGATCGCAGAGAGTTGCCTTCCTCTTTTAAATCTGCAAGCTCTTTTTCAATCTTCTCAAGCCGCTCATTTGAGGCTTTATCTTTCTCCTTCTTCAAAGCCTCCCGCTCAATTTCGAGCTGCATTATCTTTCGCATAATTTCATCAAGCTCAGCGGGCATTGAGTCGATCTCAGTTCGAAGCTTAGCAGCAGCTTCATCAACAAGGTCAATTGCCTTATCCGGAAGAAAACGATCAGAGATATACCGCTCGCTCAAAACAGCAGCAGCTACAAGAGCGCTGTCCTTAATTTTCACTCCATGATAAATATCGTACCGTTCTTTTAATCCTCTTAAGATCGATATCGTATCCTGTACAGTTGGTTCTGCAATAAGAGTGGGCTGAAACCTTCTTTCCAGTGCTGCATCCTTTTCAATATATTTTCGA
>JAUVYC010000107.1 GCA_030603285.1 Spirochaetota bacterium | reverse complement strand
AACAATCTATGTGAATGTTAAAGCTACATTTCTTTTCTTCTATTAAGGCTTTTATAACTCCTCGCTGAAAAGCACCTTTATCCAGTCAATTGCTGCCTGTTGTTCAGCCGTCATGGACTCTTTCTTCTGTTCCTCGTTTCTTATAGCTCTCCCAATGGCACTGTGAATCTGAGCTCTGGGTACTGTGTAGAGCAGTAGAAACCTGTATACCTTCTCATCTTCTAAACCTTCATCATTGTAAGTCTGCTCGTATACCCAATAATCGGACAGCTTACGGGTGCCAACATATTCTGCTGCTTCCAGGATCCTTGCAACTTCACTAATAAAATGTTCCACAACCTCCTTCCCATCCAGCTCCGCCGCATCAAACCTTTCTATTGCCCGTGTGGAGACCATTAGGGCTATTTCGGCATCTACCTCAAGACTGCGGCTCCAGCTGTTTAAATCCTCAAGCTCCTTCCCAGCTTGATAAAACTTGAATACATAGAAATCTTCGTATTCAGGCAGCTCCTCCAGCTTAGAACAGTCAAAAGATACCCACTCCGGTATGTCCTCACCAGAGGCGCTGTTCTTATGCTCGATTATCCTGGGAGGATAGGCAGGAGACCCCACCGTAACAGCTTCTTCTGATGGCTTGGCTTCCTGTGTTGACTTGAGGATACTCTGGCAACCTAATGCGGCAAAAATCAAAATGAGGACTACCGATATTCCTAAATACTTTTTCATTTTGACAGAAAAGGTTATAATTGGATTTTTGAGGCAGTACCTAACAATGAGCATTTTCTAAGCAGATCAAGTTTTTAGCAAACTCTTACCTCTTATTTTTCCAAGTATACCAGGTATACTTATTTTTGTCAATAAAACAAAATCTTAAAATTTAGGTATCGCCCCACAGCCTTAATTCTTATAGAAAAAAATCATGGATAGTATCTCGTAAAAGGAACAGATAATTAGATGCATACGTATTACTGAGTCAAGATGCCGGGGCTAACTTAACGAATATTACAATCAAAGAATCTGCATTTCTTATTATTAATATTCTTATGTCCTTTCCTGATGTGGACAAGCCACATTAGGTATGTTCAGCCTGGAGCGCACCACCTCAAAAAGATAGGGCTCTCCTCCCCTCCACCTGTAAATCGCCTGCTTTTCATCACCAACATAGAAAATAGTCCCTTCATTTTTCAAACTGCCTTTTACAAGAATCCTCAGTGCATCCCACTGGAGCTCTGAAGTATCCTGATATACCACATAAATTTTTTAGTAGCGTTTAAATATTGGATAAAAGAGCTTGCGTGCTTTTCTTGAGGCTTTCATTATGTCATATTTCAGATTGGATATCGCAATAGAACGGGCACTGTATATTGTACGAATTAAGCGCTTATTACCATGGCAGAGATGGTACGCAACAAACCGCTCAAAGTTCAGATGATAATTGTAAGTTATAAAATACAAGCCTTTCAGACGAAAAAGCCTTTCGATAAAATACTGCTCGGTAAAGGGTTTGGTATGAACAGGTGTTAAAAGATCTTCTATATAATGAATCGTAGGTTCAGAAAAACGAACTGTACGTATACGGGGTGATTGGAACGTATCCAGATCCAAATCTTAATGACCAAAAAATGTGAAAAAAATGACATGTCTGCCTCACCCGCAAGCCAGCCCGAAGAAACCACCCACAGGCTTGGTCACGATGCGGCCGCGCAATATGCAAAACCCTAATGCTCCGCCTGTCTGGCACAAATCCGCCTGACAGACTCCGCCAATATAGTTTATCGTGATAAAATGATTCCGGAATTAGAAAATCCGGATACAAAAATGGGGATTTGCTCCGTTATTGCTCCGCTTAATGTACGATTAGAAAAAATATTAAGATGCGATAAGTCTTGAAAATCTTTCTGAAACAATTTCAGATAATTTCTCTTTATAATCGGGACTTAATTGGGAGTCGTTGATTAAATCAAAAAACAACTGTTTTTTTGATAACATGTTATCAGTTATTTTTTGTGGAATATTAAATTTATTAGCAAATGCTATAAAATCTGCGATTTTTAATTTGTTCTTTTTACCGTTTATTGATAAAGCAAATTCTTCCTTTTCATTTGGAATCACTAATCTTGAAGAAACAATATCATATGCAGAAGATAATCTTATATTATCTAAAGTTGTGTAATTTATAGAATAATTCTTCAAATGGGCGTCACCATTCCCAATAATAAAAGACAATAACGTTCTTTCATACAAATACTGAATATCAAGATTGGGAATTTCCGATTTTTCCTTTAATTTATTAGCTATTTGTTCTATTGATCCATTATATTTTTCCTTTTTTGTTTTTTCTAAGACTTGACAAAAATCTTCTTGATTAATTTTATTACCATCTCTACGATCAAATCTTTTAACAAGATAAGCATAACTACCGTCTTTTAACATCAATAATGTATGAAACGGAACATCTATTTCAATTTGATCAGCAATTGTCATACAAAGATTTTCATTTTCCGGAATTTCTTTATATGTAGTTATTTGAGGCTTTAAAATATATTCACCCCCTGTTGCAATAGTTATTAACTTTTTTGATTTCTTATCAAGTTTCATTGAAAGTTTAGCCTGAACACCCGATATAGATAATTTGTCCGCCATTTCCTGGGCTTTAATTGTTATTTCGTCCAATGCAATATCTATTTTGGGGATGTAACTGACGTCAAACAGATTTTTTATACAAGTTTGATGCATATTTGCATCTGTATCTATTTTCTTTCCACATGAAAAACATCTATTCATATTATTTCCTTTATTGATATTGCCCCAATAGTTTCTTTACATGTGGCAAGAAGAATACTATAATCATCTTCTTTATCAATTTTTAATGTAGATGCGACTATTTCGAGATACCACCCTTCAGGAAGCAGACCTTGAAAAAATGGAAATAAATCTTCGCTTTCATAAGGCTCACTTCTTAACTGCAAAGTAACAGAAATTGGAACATTCTTTTTTATAAAATCATCTTCATAAGTAAATTTATATCCTTTTGCGGTTTCTTCTAAAACACCAGCCTTTTGATTATTTGAATATACTATTGCTTTTCTATAATTCATTTTCGTTTTACAATTTCAATATGATATCCAAAAAACTGTAGTACTTGTGTAACCTTATCAAGCCTTACAGTTGATTTACCATTTTCTAGTTCTCTAATGAATCTTAGACCTACTCCAGCACGTTCTGATAATTCAATTTGTGTAAGCTGATACTTTTTTCTTAAATCTTTAATTTGTTTTCCAAAATTATTCATAATTGTTTCCTGATTAAATTATAATCCCTTTAGGGTATATGTTTTATGGGAAATACAACCAATTATACCCTATAGGGTATAATAAGCAACTATTTTTTGTTAAATGTATCTACCATAAACAGAAAAATAGCGGGCACACCTCACCCCTTGGGAATTGATTTTTAATAAGCCAAAATGATGATTAAGAGGCTTCTGGGTTTATAGACCGGTACATGTGTGTCTACACTATGGTTAAACAGGAAAGGCAGGAAAAAATTTCATTTAATAAAGTAAGAACTGTAAATAAAAAATTTAGTGACCTTTAAATATAGGAAAGAACATCATGAGCTATCATTACAGGTTTAATTCCTTCCTTACTGTAATCACATCCAGCGGAGGTATTGGAATATTCTGCAGCATATACTCCCTCCTTTGCATGATATAACGTGCATTTTCCTGTAAAACTGCATTCACTCCCCCGTATATATTAGAAATATACAAAACTGCTTCAATTGTCCCAAAAATCCCTCCCAGAATAATCATATCCTCCTTCAACGAGAAAATTGTAAGGGTGGTAAATACAGCATTAATCAAAAGGCTCCTGAAACCATCAGGAAATCGCCCTGCATACGTATGGCCGAGACCAGGCACAACCGACAACACCCCTCCCAGCACAGGACTTTTATCCTTATGATTCATGACAGATGTAAGTTCATTTTCCAGGAGGTTTTTAAGCTCTTCTGAAGTAAACTCCGATTTTTCCAGATCGCGGAGTGCATTTTCCCACTCAAGATTATATATATAAGCGGCAGCGGACATGCAATTGATATAATCCTCAAGCTTTTTATTAAACCCGGGGTATGTAAAATAAACTTCCTCTTTTTGTACATTAAAATCGGAAAACCTTTTTTGTCTGAAGAGAATATTTAATCTATGGAAAAGAGACTCACATAAAAGGTTATTATCTTTCTCATTCTCCGGAGCCTTTTCTAGATTAGTGATGAGACCTGAAAGCGAGGCCAGCGCATTGTTGTACTGCATGGACTGGGCATAGGAGAGCGATAGAAGAAGCTGCAGATAAGGAGTATGAGGGTCGCCTTTATTATAATATATAAATCTTTGCAGCTCAATTATGGCGCCTGAATAATCCCCTCTCCTGTAAAGATATATTCCATACCCAAACTCATTATTTCCTGCAGCAATCCGTACAGAAACAAGGGAAGAAATTAAGACCAGTATGAATAGAATCTTTTTTACATTCATTATAACTCTCTGTGTCTGAATAGAGATTTTTCATCTATAATACTCGATTTTCTTAAATATATAATTATGGTATACAGGATCAAAATATCTTTCTTTTTCAGCGATATATTGATAATACTTCATCGATCTTATTCCCTCACGGTAAAAAAGCCTGTCTACCGTCATTACAGTACCCCAGAAAAATCCGTAACCGGAGAGTGCTGTTTTATAAAACTCCGAACAGGTCGGGTAATAAAGGCATTTTGCCCCGTCGTGTGGAGAAATTCTTTTCTGATAAAATGTTGTCAGCTTATATGCAAACGGTTTTTGACTGTCTTTAGAAACTATTAATACGTCATAGGCACTGAAGTTCGTATCTGCTATAACCGGCAACATGTGTAATATGAGTAAAGGGAATAAAAATATGAGCATTTTCACATAAAAAATGCTATTATTTAATAATAAAAAAATCAATAAAATAATTGAAAATTATTGCAAATATAATCATAATCATGTAAATTTTAATTTGTCCTTTGTAAGAGATTTATCTTAACTATTCAATTATCTTATAAAAGAGGTATCCCAAATGGAGAAAAGCACTTTGTTTCAAAAATACGGCACAGTTTTTGAGCCCGGGAGAACGATATTTAAAGAAGGTGAGACCGGCGACACTATGTATATCATTCAAAAGGGCCGGGTTAAAATAACCAAAAAAGTAACAGATGTGGATAAAATTCTCATGGTACTCGGGAAAGGGGATTTCTTCGGAGAAATGGCTTTAATACGTCAGACACCACGTACAGCAACTGCGAGTGCAGTAGATGATTGCGAACTGCTTACCTTTAACAGGAACGGCTTTCTCAGTATGATCAGTAAAAATTCAAACATTGCAATGAATATTATTGAAACCCTTTGTTTAAGACTTGAAAAAGCTGATAACCAGATAAGAGACCTTGCAAAAAGGGATCTTAAATCCCTTATCATAAGTTCATTGAATGACCTGAGAAGAGCAGTAAAATCCCAAGTGCCGGAAGGAGTTTCCCAAATCTTAAAATACCAGGAAACAATTAAAAATATTGCTCTGCAGATAAATGCAACAGAAAAAGAAGTTGAGCCATTTGTTGAAAGACTTATAAGTGCCGGCTTTCTTTCAAGCGATGGGATTAATCTCGAAATTTTAAGGCCAAAGGATCTTGATAAACTTGCCTGTTATTTCAAGAAATAGTACCTGTTTTAAAGGGTAAGTTGATACGCAATTGTTCATACTCACTTATGCTCGAAAAAGACCTGGATGAGGTTCTTATCATAGAACGGGCTGTATTTAAATACCCGTGGACAAAAGATTTTTTTAGGCTTATCATATCAGAGATAAACAACTATGTAATAACCCTCAGACAGAGAAATACTATAATCGGCTATGGCGGTTACCATCTCCTTAAAAAGAGCTCAGATTTTTTATTCCCACACAAAAAATACAACCAGGTTATTCACCTGATAAACATAGCAATAATGCCGTATGTACAAAATAGAGGCTGCGGAACACTCTTATTAAACATCCTTCTGAACAACGCAAGGTCAAAGCACTGCGATTACTGTTACTTAGAGGTAAGACCGACGAATTCAAAAGCTCTCGCTTTTTATAAAAACACCTGTTTTTCGATTATTGGAATTATAGAAAACTACTATCCGCAGGATAAAGAAAACGCCCTTGTCATGGGGAAAGAATTGTAAGACTTCTGTCCAATGTCTCAGGCAACTGTGATATCCTTGTTAAGGTATACATCCTGGATTGCATTAAGCAGTTCCACGCCCTCTTTCATTGGTCTCTGGAAAGCTTTCCTTCCTGAAATAAGCCCCATACCACCTGCACGCTTGTTGATCACAGCAGTTCTTACTGCCTGGGCCATATCATTTTTTCCCGAAGCACCTCCGGAGTTAATCATCCCGGACCTGCCCATATAACAGTTCACTACCTGGTATCTGGTCAGATCAATGGGATGGTCGGATGTAAGCTCAGTATATACCTTTTCATGGGTTTTCCCGAATTTTAGAGCCTTATATCCACCGTTACATTCAGCCTGTTTCTGTTTTATTATATCCGCCTGAATGGTTACCCCCAGATAGTTTGCCTGCCCGGAGAGGTCGGCTGCAAGATGATAATCGTTTTCTTTTGTCTTAAAGGCGTTGTTTCTCAGGTAAGCCCAGAGAACTGTAAACATACCAAGGCTGTGGGCATATTCAAATGCTTCGCTGATCTCCTGAATCTGGCGGCTCGACTCTGCCGAACCATAGTAGATTGTTGCACCAACCGCAGCAGCACCCATTTTGAATGTTTGATCAACACTCGCAAACAGCACCTGGTCAAACTTATTCGGATAGGTTAAAAACTCATTATGATTTATCTTTACAATAAACGGAATTTTATGGGCGTATTTACGTGATACAGAGCCCATTACACCAAGTGTCGATGCCACAGCGTTGCACTCACCCTCAATTGCAAGCTTAATGATATTTTCCGGATCAAAATAGATTGGGTTCGGCGCAAAAGCGCTTCCTGCTGAGTGTTCAATCCCCTGGTCAACAGGAAGAATCGAAAGATAGCCTGAACCCCCCAGTCTTCCATGATCGAAAACATTCTGCATGTTTCGCAGCACGATATTGGGTCTGTCTGTTTGTACCATAACTCTATCAACAAAGTCAGGCCCTGGCAGATGAAGCTGTTCTTTCGGCACAGTTTTACACTTATATTCCAGAAGGTCTTCTGCCTCATCCCCAAGCAGTTTCTCTACATCAGTCATTACTTCCTCCTTAAAAATTGTATAATGTAAAACAAATATAATACCATTTATTTAAAATAATAAACGAAATATCAGCTTATGAAAAAAGATTCCGGGTGCATGTAAATAAATGCTGATTAATTTTTTATATAATGTCCATTTCATGTTCCATTAATTATCAAATCTACTCTTCGAATTATTTTTATTCGTGACAGAATGCCTTTGCCTGTGCAGCATGTTTGAGAGAAATCGAATGTTTTCATCCGGTAAAAGTATTCAATAGTATTTCATGATAAAACTGAGAGCTTTTCACGGCTAATTTTGCGGATATTTGCAAATCTCGAATTATAAAAACTGCTGTCAATCTGAAAAATATTTGGCTTAAAGAACTTCAAAGATAATTATCCTCAGGTGAAAAATCTAAGGCTTTATTGGGGTGAAAAAATCAGCCCTTCCTATATCATGAAGGGCTGATAAAGCTTTCTATTATCTGTCAAGAGTAAAGATTTTACCCCCGGTTATTCTATCATGGGGGGCTGAACCGGAAATTACCGTCTAAGCCGGGATAATCGGTACCCGTCAGTAAATAATCCCAAGCTGATCCACTCTGTCCATATAACCCGGTTGATGCATCAATGTAGTAATTTCTCGTTAGGTCAAAGATACAATCTTCCCTGACACCAGCGGAAGCCGAGGTTTTATTGGATCCTGTATCCGGACCGTACACAAACTCAATCAAGTTCGTGCTTTCATATAGCTTAATCTGGAATGTATATAATTCAGACCATCCGTTCACCCTCGCGTTGACCCACTCAATCGTAAACACCCTGTTTGGCAGCGTGCCGGTTGTTTCAAAATATACATCACTGCCCGCGTCAGTTAAAGTTAAATCATCCCACCAGGGCGCGAGAATATTGATAAACTGGTAGGCACCGACTCCCGGGTCGCTCACTTCGCTTATAAAAAGCAGCTCGTTGAACCTATTATTTAAAAGGTTCGGGTTAGGATTGAACGAGGCGTATCCGTTTACATTGACCATAATACTGTCATAAGACCAGCCGCAAAAGAAGAAATCGAAACCTACAGGAATATAGGCAAAGCCTTCATTCTCTGCCACATAAGTTGCGGGCGCGATGCTGTTGAATGTGATAATGTTTCCGGTCCCGCTGATCGACGTGAAAGTAGTAGTCGGTGTATTGTCAAACGCGTACCAGGTAATGTCCACGTAATCGTTGTTTATCACCGTAACGTCGCCGGGGTTGAGCCCGTTAAAATCAGGATCGGCGCTTGTGGTTGTACCGAGATCGATGGTGTACGGCATATCACCGTCTCCCCTGCTGCCGTCAGGCTCACC
>JAUVYC010000115.1 GCA_030603285.1 Spirochaetota bacterium | reverse complement strand
TAACAGACTTTCTCCCTGATAACTCTCCGAGATACCTGATGGGGGTAGGGGCGCCAGAAGACATACTTGAGGCAGTCGTAAGAGGTATTGATATGTTCGATTCTGTTCTTCCGACAAGAAATGCACGGAACGGTACGGTATTTATTCCTGGCGGCAGGCTCCTTTTAAGAAATAGTGAAAACAGGGAAGAGGTGGAACCCCCTCAGAAAGACTGTGGGTGTTATACCTGCAGAAACTTTTCAAGAGCATACCTGAGACACCTCTTTAAAACACGTGAGATTCTTGGATACCGGCTTGCTACCATCCATAACCTTTTCTATCTTATCAATTTTGTTTCTAAATTAAGGGGTGCAATAAAACAAGGCTCTATTGATACATTCAGGAGTGAGTTTCATAAAGGATTGGTATAAGTAGTTGGGCAACCCGTGTGCCTGGGACAGGCACACGGGTTGCCCTATTCGGCTGCCAATACTGGCTATTGTTCAATCAATTTTCTCTTCTTCACGCGTTCCAATGAGTTGAAAGTTCATATCATAATTCAGAATATTATTCCAGTTCAGTTTCTTCACATTTACATCCCTGTATACGGTATCGATCTCATTTCCAAAAACATTTCCTTCAGAGGCATACCAGTTAAAAATACAGCTTCCTGATGAGCGTAATGCAAACCAGTAGCCGCCGCTCTCCAGAGATGCTTTAGTTTTTTCGCCAACAGGAAAAGACAACCATGGGTTTTCGATCATCATAAAACGCAGTTTTGTAGAATTAATGCTATACGTTCTGAAAAGTAACTTACCTGGCACTCCGTTATTGTCTGTATATATCTCTACCCATATTGTCCCTTCATCACTGAATTTGAGAAGGGGCAGGTTAACCTCTGATAATACAATTGGATATTCAATGTCAAATTTCTGGGCATATACCCTCGTTCTTGTCGCATCTATATCAAGGCTGTTCGATATATCACTATTATGATGTATCATACCGGTTATTCCCACTTCTAATTCTTCAGGTATGGTTTCCTTGATTAACCCTTCAATTTCAAGATTGGGCTCATCCTGGTATTCCAAAACATCTGGGAGATAGGGACTTAATACCAGTTTATTAATGTCTAAAGAGCTGTATTTTTTGAATGTAATATTTGAATAATCGGATTTGATATCATAAATAAACTCCTTTTGAATTTCCGCCTCTCCCTGTTCGACTCTCCATGCTTCGGAGACGAAATCAGTATCGGGTCCTACAGATAACTTAATTACATGTGATATTGTCCCAAAGTACATTCCATGCGGGTCATAAGAAACCCATCCGATATCGGGAAAAAATATCTCAACCCAGTACCTTTCACTATTGGGAAGGTCGTATATAATATTCTGGTTTTCAGCTTCAATACGTATTTCTTTTTGAAAAGAAACACCGTAAACAATTCGCGCAGGTATCCCCAAACCTTTCATAAGAGCAACTGTAAGGTTACATATTCCTTTCTCATCTCCCTCCCTTTTCCTTAGAACTGACAGAGCATCATACTGGGCCTTATTCTCCGGGTTATTTGAAAGCCTTATATTTCTATCGATCCATAAAAAAATACTGTTCACTACATCAATTTCCCTGTTAAGACCTTTGGAAATAGACCGGCCGATATAGTTAATATAAAAATCATTTTTTGGAGCAAGATCAGTTGAAGTTAAAAATATTCTCTTGTCATCATCAATAGTGGCAGGAAATGACGCTATACTGGACAAAGGCGAAAAATTGGTGTATGTTTTAACTGTAAACTGTAGATCGAGTTGTACAATTTTTATCTCCTTGTTCCATATGAGTTCGACACCGCTGTTCCCGAATTCATCCGTAAACTCACGAAGATCATTAGGATAAGGGGTAAATGTTTTTCTAAAGTTTGATATTATCTGTGTATTGGGACCTTCAGTAAAAGTCTTTGGAAAATATATTCTATATGAGAGATTTTTTGTCCCCTCGTAACTGGAAAACCATCTTTTTATGTAGGCAGTTACAGTGCTTCCCATTTCACCTTCAATCTGGATTACACTTGCATTTAAAGAGTGAGTTAAAATGATTAACATATAAAAAAATCCAGTAAAAATGATTATTAATTTTCTTGCTGTTCTCATATTTTGTCCGAAAATATTAATAATTTGAAACCATAATATCATTAATAATGATGAAAATCAATAGAAAATGAAATGGCTGAGGTATATATCGCTTATATTTTCTCCGCTTTTTATAGCGATCTTTGTCAGTTATTTTCTTGTCAGATATGGGATCGCAGGTTCTAATGTAGTTATCATTATTATCCTATCTGCGCTTATATTCTCAATAATAAACGGGGTTTTAATAGTTATTCAAATTTCAAAATAATAGTAAAAGACCGCCTGCAAAGCAGGTGGCTTTTCCCAAGCCAAAAGGTCTTAAAGGCATAGCCTTTGAATTAATCTTTTTAGAAATATTACAGACCACCTCCAAAGGAGGTGTCTCCCTTTTGGCAGTGAGGCATAAGTGTTTTTACCAATAAAACGAAATCAGGTGCTTTATTTTTTTATTGCAGCGGTAATCTACATTTCTACCGGATCCGGACTTAATGCCGACACCCGTATATTTTTTAATGATGTCATAGGAATTGATGAAAAAGGGAGTGTTGAGCGTATTGTTATTGAAAAGCCAAAAGTTGTCCTGTCAAAAAGCGAAATTTTCCATTATGAGATATTAAATGTTTATCTATATGAAGTGTCAGACCTGAATGTTGAATATCTTTCTATGAGAATTTTCAAAAATGATGTTATACATCATTCGGTAGGGTCTGTATTTAAAATTCCTTTTTTCCAGGATTCTTCTCCGGAAAGCCAAAGCCGGTTAAAAGCGGTATATCTTCCTGATTGGAATGAAAAAGAAGGGAGTTATGAGATAAAACTGTACTATGGAGAAAAACAATTAGAATCAGATGAGAAGATTATTTTTACCCTGAAAAGGAGGCCACTCCCCTTTGTAAAAAAAGGAATTTCAATTGTAGGCCTGGAGATGAATGAAAGTGTTAAAAATAGAACGTTTAAGAACCCATCCGGTTTAACATCAGATTACCCGGCAATACTTGAATGGGCACAGTTTATGAATGCGGATGCTCTCTGGATTCTTTCTGGAGAGACAACCAGCTTTAAAAAACGGCCAGCACAGAATATGCCCTGGGATAAAGGACCTTTAGAAAACCTTAACTTATTAAAAAAGATTGCAGGGCAATACGACATCGATATTGGTGCATATATTATGTCATTCTATGTTCCTGGTAAATATGGAGTGCCGGAAAGATACAAGGCTGGTATAGGATACAACAGTAATAATGATTACCTTTACCCTTCAAAACATATTTCTCTGGTCTCTGAACAGAGAATCCAGGATATAATTGATCTTGCACATCAATTTCAATATGATCCCTATATTGACTATATTGGATTTGATTTTATACGTACAGGCCGTGCAGATGGATATGAATTAGGCCCTGCTGTAATAGATGAAACGAATATTAAAACTCCCCCTGATTGGGAAACTCTTTCAGTTCAGGAAAAAATCAAGTGGTTTGCACGAAAAGTAGAGGTAGAAAAGGATCCTCTTATAATAGAAAAATGGAGGTGGTGGAGGGCTCATAAAGTTGCAGAAATTATGCACAGGATCATTGAAGAAGCTCGGATTACGAAACCTGTCTGGGTATATACACTCGGGTGGAACCATGGGAAAGAACACGGTCAGGATCCGGTAATGTTTTTCGATGCAGGTATCACTATAGATGCTGTAATGCTTTATGAAGCAAATAGGCAGCAATTTGCAAGGCTGTTAGACCATTGGAAAAGTTACATTGAAAAAGGAGAAGGTAATATAATTGTCGGAAATTGTATTGATTACACATTACTTGATTCAGATTCATTAAGCCCTCCAGAAGAATTATTTCGAAGGAATGTACAGGGCTACAGGAATATTCTGAAGAATGGATTTGCATCAGGAATATTTATACATGATCTTGCACGTGCATTCTGGGGGAGAAAGGGTGGGCATTTAATGAAAGAGTATGCACTGGCTTATGTTTCAAGTGTCCACAGTTTAAAAAAAGATCTCGGGGTATTGGATCTTCTTGTTGATGTAATAGTAGATGATTATTCTGAAAATAATTCTGGCAGAGTGGAAATTTCGGGACATATTTATCTGAAAAATAATGGCACAGAACCCTTAAGAAAAATAAATGTATCATTTATCCGTTCAAGAGAATACAGGGATATAACCTTTTATTTTAATGATGCCTTTTTTAATGTAAATAATCTTGAAGTAGGCGGATTGGATACCTTTGAGAGTAAGCGGTTAGATTTTACTCTTATCAAACAGAATGAATTATTTACTGAAGAAAAAATCGGATTTTTCAAAGTTGAAATTGAAGATATTAAAGAGTATCGTATAATCAAATTTTTAAAACTTTATAAACCCGAATCAATTGTAAAAAGTAAATAAAAGCATGTAGACATGGTTATTAAAATAGTTATACTTATTGTTTTCACAGTAATTTTTTCGTGTGCTAAGATCGATAAAGCGGAAATAATGCCCTGATAAAGAATTGTTTCAATAGTATGCCTGATTACTCAACCAGAAAAGTAAGTTCTTCTCTTGCGTAAAAAAGGTTACTGATTTTTTTCTTGTATCTGGTCTGGTTTCTGTTAAGTTGTCTATCATGAGAGGCAGGGTCGTGATGGGTGAGTGCCAGGTGTTTTACGGTTGCCTTTTGAGCTACTTCGATTGCCATATCCGGTGTGCTGTGACCAAATCCCTGTCTGGGAGCAGGTAAACCAGTATATTGTTCTCTGCTGTACTGAGCATCGTGTATTAAAAGCTCTGTGTCCTTTGCAAATTGAATGAGTTTTGTATTTCCAAAGAGATAACCTTCGACATCTGTGCAAAAAACAATTGATTTATGAGCATATTCAATCCGATATACAAACACATTGTTTGCAGGGTGCGAATAATCATTCATTACTTTTATTACTATGGTTGAATCTTTTATCTCCGGCTTTTCCAGAGACTTATTGATAAGTTTTGGAGTTTTATTTTTTGAATCAAGCAGAATTATATGATTTTCTTTTAATGTAGTAATGTTTTTCACAGAGTTCGTACTGAAAAGATCGATAGGAAAGTTTGATGGTGCCATTGATCTTTCGAGAACACTATTTAATTCCTCTCCAAAGTTTCGCGGCCCAAAAAAATGGAGGATTGACTGGCCAAGATAGAGCGGCGTAAAAAATGGAAGACCCTGAGTGTGATCATGATGGAGGTGTGTAAAAAGAAGAGTTAATTCGAGAGGGACTTCTTTCCCTTCTGCAAAGTAATCTGTGACAATTTTTCGTCCAAGATTAATTATACCGGTCCCTGCATCTATGATAATAGTTGTTTTTCCGATTAAAACCTCGAGACACGTTGTATTACCGCCAAAGAGTATTGTGTCTTTCCCGGGTACAGGGTAACTTCCTCTTGTACCCCAAAAAGTGACCTTGAAATCTTCTTTCATATTATTTTCTCTGTGTTTTTTTAAGTCCTGATTCCGTTATTAGATAATCGACAGGCACATCACTTTCCTTTACCGGTAAATAGTCGAGAATGAGTCTGTCGTACGTAAGAGCACAAATTGGTATATTGCTATATTTATTTAAAAACCGGTCGTAATATCCGCCGCCGTAACCAAGCCTGTCGCCTTTTAACGTAAATGCAAGTCCAGGAGCTATAATAAGATCAAGTTTTGAATAGTCCGCTTCTTTGCAGGGTAGGGTAGGCGCAAGAATTCCATATTCACCTGGACCGAGGCTTATTTCCAGGTCATCAATGATAAATGCTCTCATTTTCGCTGTTTTCAAATTTATTTTCGGTATAGCAATAATTTTCCCATGATCCATTGCGTGCTTTAAAACAGGTAATGTGTTTACCTCACTTCTGAAACTTACATAACAGAAGATAGACTGTGTATTTTTATATACCTTCCAGGAAAAAAGTGTTTGTGCAATCGAGTTATCCAGTATAGTTTTTTCTATTTTCTCAATACTCTTTCTTATCTTCTGGGCTTTTGTCCTTAATTCCTTTTTATTCAATTATTTCTTTCCTTTAGACCTTAATTGTTCAAAAAAATCAAGCCTTTTTTTCAGTAGTTTTTCATAGCCCAATGGATTTTCATCTGGCTCGTAGAATTGGATATCCTCAGTCAGGTATTTCTGTTTAATGAAGTGATACTGATAATCGTGAGGATATTTATAGTATTTTTGTGCTGGGTGTGATGATTTCAGATAGGAGGGTACTTCGAGTGTTTCATGGGTTTTCACATATTCGGCTGCTTTCTCGATGGCTTTGTAACTTGAATTGCTTTTTGGCTGGAGAGAAAGGTAAATGGTAAGATGGGAGAGTATAATCCTCGCTTCGGGCATACCGATCCTGTCAACAGCATTATAAGCAGATTCAGCGAGAATAAGTGATAGTGTGTCGGCAAGCCCAACATCTTCACTTGCAAGAATAATAAGTCTTCTTGCGATAAACAGAGGATCTTCGCCTCCTTCAAGCATTAGCGCAAGCCAGTAGAGCGCAGAGTCAGGATCTGACCCGCGAATCGATTTAATAAACGCTGAGATTACATCATAGTGGTAATTTTCATCACGGTCGTACAAAATTGATTGTTTCCCGGTCAATTTTTCAAAGCTATCGATTGTAATATTTCGACTTTTATCCACAATCATTGCTGCTTCAAGGAGGTTAAGCATTCTCCTCGCATCACCATTTGCAAAATTTATCAGGTAATTCTGTGCACAATCGTCTATACTTATGGTTTCTTTTTTCATTGCTGTATTAAGAATATTCTGCAGTTCAATTGAGGAAAGTTTCTCAAATTCAAAAAGAAGAACCCTAGAACGAAGTGGAGGAATTAAAGAGAAAAACGGGTTTTTTGTTGTTGTGCCTATAAGTGTAACAATACCTTCTTCAAGTGCGGGCAACAGGCCGTCCTGCTGCATTTTATTAAAGCGGTGGATTTCATCTATAAAAAGAATTGATTTTTTTCCAACCAGTGAATTCTGGGCTGCCCGATTTAAGGTATTTCTTAAGTCTTCTATACGTGCAGTGACTGCGTTCAGGCGTAAAAAATCACTTTGAGTAAAGTTTACAATGATTTTTGCAAGTGCAGTCTTCCCGCATCCAGAAGGACCGTAAAAGATACATGAAACAATCCTGTCTTTAAGAATAAAATTCTTTAATATACCATTTTTACCAACAATTTTTTCCTGACCGAAAAACTCATCAAAACTCTTTGGAGAAAGTTTCAAAGCAAGCGGGTTTTCCTTTTTCCGGCTGTTCTGGAAAAGATTGCTCATGTGTGAATGGACCTCTCTTTTTATTAATAAAGCAGTAGGGGCAATTCATGAATTGCCTCTACATGTACTGAAAAAGGATCTTCCGATCCTTAAAAGTTCATCAGTTCGATTTTCGTCAGTTGATTCAGCCATTATTCTTATAACAGGTTCTGTATTTGATGGCCTGATGTGAAGCCATTCAGAATTATTATAAATTTTTATACCATCTATATTATTAATTATATAATCTGAAAAATGCTCTTTAGCCTTTTTGTGAATATTTATAAAGAGATTATCCTTATCCATTTCTGCAATTTCGATGATACCTTTCTTCATTACATACGTGGGGAATTCGTTTATAAGCTGAGAAACTGTTTTCTCTGTAGTTGCCAGTAATTCAAGAATTAATCCCATAGCAATAATACTGTCTCTACAGGGGTTTATTTCAGGAACAATTACGCCTCCATTTCCCTCACCTCCAAAAAGCAAATTTTCTTTAAGGAGTTTTGTTGTTACGTAAATTTCACCGATTTTTGTTCTATGAACACACACTCCATTCCGCCTGGCAAGATCATCAATCATCATCGAAGATGATAAGTTACATGCCATATCTGTTTTTTTTCTACGAAGATACGCCTCGCCTGCAAGAATAAGAGTATATTCTTCACCAATGGCTTTCCCTGATTCCGAAACAACGGCAAGCCTGTCGCCGTCCGGATCCTGAGCAAATCCGATATCAGCACCTGATGACCTGACTAATTTACATAATCCTCTGAGATTTTCGGGTATTGGCTCCAGGCCCCGCGGGAACTGTCTGCCAGCATGCAGCCCATCTGATTGATCATGAATACCGACGACAGTGCATCCTAACTTTTTCAGGAAAGCTTTATCAATTACAGAACCGGC